>JAHECG010000001.1:0-130348 GCA_024641855.1 Betaproteobacteria bacterium
CAATCATGCATCTCGTTTGTCCCAGTTGTTTTGCCGTTAATCGCGTCCCCGAAGAAAAAATCGATAGCCAACCTAAGTGCGGGAAATGCGGGGCCTTAGTGCTGGCTCTGGCTCCGGTGGAACTGACTCAAGCCAACTTCGCTAAGTTTATTCAGCACAACGAGTTGCCGGTGCTGGTGGATTTTTGGGCACCGTGGTGCGGGCCGTGCAAGCAATTCGCGCCGATCTACACGCAGTTAGCGCCGGAATTCGCGACTCGCATTCGCTTTGCCAAGGTAAATACCGAGGCTGAGCAGTTTCTGGCGCAGCAATATCAAATTCGTAGTATTCCGACGTTAGCGCTATTTTCACAAGGTGTGGAGCGTGATCGCGTGGCTGGGGCGATGGGTGCGCAGCAGTTGCGCGCTTGGCTAGCTTCAAAATAAGACGCGTTTAATGTTTGTCATGTTTCGCGTGTAAAATGGCATCTTTTGGCGCCAAGTTAAATGTGCGCCGCAACCGCCGAAATTTGGGGAGTGGTCATGGCAGAAGAGCAAACACAGGAACAAGCGCAGCCGCAGTTTTCGATCGAGAAGCTGTATATCAAGGATATCTCATTAGAGTCGCCAAATACGCCAGAACTTTTTTTGGAGCAAGACGCGCCGCAAATCGAACTCAAGCTGACTAATCAAGGTCGATTAGCCGCTGAAAATTTATATGAAGTGAAATTGACGGTGACGTTAACGGCTACGGTTGGGGATCGAACCGCCTATTTAGTGGAAGTGGCGCAGGCCGGTCTGTTCCGGGTCTTGAATGTGACGGAAGAAATGCTGGGGATGATCATGCAAATTACTTGCCCCAATATTTTATTCCCTTATGCGCGCGAAGCCGTTTCAGATTTGATTGGGCGTGCCGGGTTCCAGCCGGTTTTTCTGGCGCCGGTGAATTTCGAAGTGCTGTATCAGCAGCAACGTGAGCAGCAAGCGACTGCTGCGCAAGCGACGGTGCAATAACCCGTGCGGCGCACCTGGCTTGGACTACTGTTGTTGCTGGCAAGCGCTAGTGCCGCAGCGCTGGAGTTCCGCTCGGTCGCGGCAGAGGCGGCAGTGCTCTACGATGCCCCCTCGTTGCAAGCCAGGAAATTATTTATCCTCTCACCCAGTTATCCGGTGGAAATTATTGTCACGATTGATAAATGGATGAAAGTCCGTGATGCGAGCGGCGCGTTGGCTTGGATTGAATCGGATAAGCTGAGCGATAAACGCAGTGTGTTGGTGCGCACGCTTGAAGCGGACATCCGCAGCCAACCGAATACGACAGCGTCACTGGTATTTAAGGCCGAGCGCGATGTGGCGCTGGAATTGATTGCGATTGATGGAGCTTGGCTCAAGGTTAAACATCGAGATGGGCTTAGCGGTTACATCGTAGCTAAAGACGTTTGGGGAATCTGACCTTGCGCGCGCTATCATGAAATTGGCGGTGTTGGGTGCGGGGGCATGGGGTACGGCGTTGGCTTCCGTCTACGCCAGCCGTCACCAGGTTACCTTATGGGCGCGCGATGCGCAGCAGCTG
This sequence comes from Betaproteobacteria bacterium, assembly GCA_024641855.1. Classification (GTDB taxonomy): domain Bacteria; phylum Pseudomonadota; class Gammaproteobacteria; order Burkholderiales; family Thiobacteraceae; genus RBG-16-58-11. Next base: position 1,552 of record JAHECG010000001.1, read on the forward strand.
GCGGCCCTTGCGCAATCCCGCGAGAATGCACGTTACCTCCCCGGTTTTTCTTTACCCGAAACACTACACTACAGCAGTGATTTAAAGCAGGCGATTTCTGCTGCTGATTTATTGTTGGCCGTTGTCCCTACACGCGGCCTACGTGCGCTGCTGACGACGCTAACGCAAGCGGGAAATAACGTGCCAGTTATTTGGGCTTGCAAAGGTCTCGAGCCGGGAAGCGCTAAGCTACTGCACCAAGTTGCTGCCGAAACCTTGCCGACGCAATTGCCGCGTGGCGTACTCTCAGGGCCGAGCTTTGCTCAAGAAGTTGTTCGCGATTTGCCGTGTGCTTTGACATTGGCTGCGCATGACGCGGCATTTGCGCAGCAAGCAGCCAATGATTTGCACGATCATCACCTGCGTGTGTACTCCTCAACGGATGTCATTGGTGTGGAGTTGTGCGGCGCGGTGAAAAATGTGATGGCCATCGCTACGGGGATTTCGGATGGTATGGGTTTCGGGGCGAACGCACGCGCGGCGCTGATTACGCGCGGTTTGGCTGAGATCACGCGCCTTGGATTAGTGTTGGGCGGTAAGCTGGAAACGTTTATGGGCTTGGCGGGGATGGGGGACCTGATCCTGACTTGCACAGGCGATTTGTCGCGCAATCGCAATGTCGGTTTACGACTGGCGCAGGGACTTTCGGTCACCGATATTCTGCAACAGCTGGGTCATACCGCCGAGGGCGTTCATACGTGTGCCGAAGTGCTGCAAATGGCCGATACCTTAAACGTGGATATGCCGATTACGCGCGCTGTGCAGCGCGTCATATTCGATGCGTTGCCGCCGCGGCAAGCGATGGAAGAGCTCTTGGCACGTGAGCCGAAGTCCGAGTGCGGGACTTAGGTTCGGTATTGAAATTACTATCCGCTAGCCGAAGGAGGTGTGACGATGAATAAATACGAATTCAACATTCGTACGCGTAGTGGTCAACCGGTCGATAAAATTACAATTCAGGCATTGGATCGCGCGACGGCGGAGCAGCGCTTGAACCAGATGTATCATCAGTGCGAAATCATCGATTGCATTGAAGTACCGGTTGCCCTCCGTCAAGAAAACATGGACGTCGAAGGCATCATTAACCTCATCACGAAGTGAATGCCGCGGGTTAGCGCGCGGTGTAAACCAAACGCGGGCTTTGTGTGTAGTCGATCCTAGGGGTTTCTGTCTGTTGCGCGCGGCTATTGGCAACGAAGCCGGCGTCGATGAGTTCATCCAGCAATAATTCATAATCGTGTGCGCCGCGACTATTGGGCGCATGCGCAAAAATATCTTTATGTAGCGCAGGACTCTCTGCGACGCTGACATTTTCGGCAATGGTCGTGTGGCACAGATCATCGCCGAATTGGGCTTGTGCTTGCGCTAAAATTTGACGCGTCATTTTGCGCCGCTTATCAAAACGTGTCAGTAGAAAGCGTCTCGGCAATCGGCGCTTTAAGACTTGCTCCAAGGCCTTAAGCGTTTTTGCTACTTGTAACGCGCCATTTAACGCCAAAAAATCTGTTGAGATCGGAATGAGCGCCAAATCGCAGGCAAATAAAGCATTCAAGGACAATACACCTAACATCGGACTGCAATCGATCACCACCGTTTTTTGCGCTTGCTGTAGCCCTTCCGCACGTAGACCGGTGGCAAGTCGCGTCACAATATTGTAGCTCTTCCCAAACAGGGTATCGGCTTTCGCGAGTTCTAAGTGTGAGGGGATAAGGCAACCCAAACCCCCAGCGTCTTGGATCAGGGTAGCGAGCGGCTGGTTGTTTTGATAGAAACCAAAAACACTTTCCTTGCTGGAATTAACCGGGATGTTTGCGATATGCGTGAGATGCGCTTGCGGATCGAGATCAATCAACAATGGTTGTTGTTCATGGCGCTTTAACGCTGCTGCCAAATTAAGGCTGGTGGTGGTTTTACCAACCCCCCCTTTTTGATTGAAGACGGTAATCACGGTCATTTTGATGATATCCGCATTGATATTGTGGGAAGGATAGACCCTGTTTCCATAAAATGCAATTAATTCCAATGGTTAAGTTTTAAAGTTAAAGTAATGAGTTAGATTGGTGGATTTCGTCTATGATGGTCGTGGTTTACAAACAGCGATCTATTGCCTAGTTTTAAAAATCTTTTTGCATCATTTTTGAGTGACGCGGGAGTTTGGATGGGTCAGTATGTGCCATGCAGCGGTGAAGTCAGTCTGGCGAATATCATTGAAGATATTGAACCGTGCATGATCTTGACGCTGGGCCCACTCGTGGAATCGGCGATTACCCAGTATTTAGCCGAGCACCCGACAAGCTGTTTGACGCATATTGCGGCAGGACATCGCCCAGAATTAATCATGGTCGATAGCTGTTTTGATTTTGTGTTTCTGTCGCTGGTTCTAGAACAAATGCGTAAGCCTCAGGCATCTCATCTCATTGCGCAGTTGCGGGAGCGCTTTCCAGGGTTCTATGTGAAAGTACCGCTCGGTAAAGCTTGGCTTAACCATGCCAGTTTTTGGGAGCCCAGTGATTTACGCAGCTTCGGCCTGGATTTGGTGAGCTTAATGGCGGAGCGCGGTCGGCCGGTGGGTTTGTTTCGTTACGATGCCAACGCGTACAAAACTAAAACAGAATGGTTAAATAGCCGGTATTGGGCGCAACCCGACTAGCAAACGCTTTTCATAGGTGAAAACGATCAATCGTATGGGCGACGTAGTCAAACTCAAACGCCCGAAACCTGGCGTGAAGCATCAAGGGAAAAGTCTATGCCAACATGGCCATCATCAATGGGCGGCGGCCGTGCAAACTCCCTTTGATGTCAAGCAAGGACGTTTAGTGACACGCTATATCTGTCGTCGCTGTGGCGCCACTAAATTTTCTGCGCATTAATTCCGCGGCGTTAATTTGGGTGAGATTTTCGCTGCATCGCGCATGAACTCTTCCAGTGATTTGTCCGGGGTCATTTGAAATTGTGGTGGTTTCAGTTCCGGCGAATAGGCGAGAGTGTCGTTAAACTCTAACTCTTGTACATAGGCAGTGAAGCCGGACAGGCCGACCAGACTCGCTGCGCTGATGAATGCGATGATACCGATGCGACGTCGAGAAAATAAGGTAGTAAAACGCAAGTGTCCATAGAGCATGGCGCAGGCCAGCAATCCAAGTAACAGATGGAATAAAATATCTGCCGAGCGCAATGCAGAAAATCCAAAAGCATAATATTCCACTGCGACATTGGCACTCAGAAAACCAATTAAGCCTAAGCTTGCAATGACTGCATGGGATACGTAAGCGGTATGTTGCATAAAAAGTCGACTGAGTAATGCCCAGATGCCAGCCCATATCGGTACCAGTACGATGAATTCAATATTCTCCAGTAATAGTTGCCCCGCAGTTTTTGTTTGTGCTGAACTTTGATAGCTATTCAGGCCTAACAAACTGAAAAGCAATAAAGTCAAGATGGCTAGCGTGGCGGGGCTAGAGAAGAGCGTGGCCAAACGGTTGTTAACACGTTTGTCTATGCGGGTAGGGGCTACGGCATAATCCGGACGGCGCAACCGCACCAGCATTTGGCCGATGCGTAGCAAGGTATCGGTGCCCAGCGTTAAGGAGGACACCGGTCGCATCTGGGGAAAACAATGGGTACCGTTTTCAGTGCCAAGATCGGTGAGGGTCAATTCTCCATTCTCGTTGAATGCAATGTGCGCATGATGTGGTGAAACATAGGGGTCATTGAGAATCAGGTCGTTATCGTAGGCGCGTCCGAGGGTGACGGGGAAGTGTGTGAGTTTGCAGCGTTCATGCACCTTTCCGGACTTCTCTAAAACCTCAGCGATGATTACGGCTTCCATCGGAAACTCTCTAAATAATGCTGGGAGAAACGCAGCGCATTTTGTTCGGAAACGCCGGAGAGGATCAGTGTAGTGAGCACGCCACGATCATTTTCATTTAAGGTGGCCGCCTTTAACACGGCGTCGTAGAGTCCGGGCAAGCGTTTGTAGGCGCGCAAGCATAAGGTGGTTTTGAATCGAACGCCATGGCTTTTCACGAAATCCGTGTGACATGAAAATTTACTGACATCTTCTTTGTTGGCGGGCATGCCCGGATAATTGGCATTGAATTGTTCTTGATAGGCACTGTAAAACTGAAAGCGATTCAAGCCGCGAGCCGCTAGCCACTGATGTTGAAAGTGCACCACGCCGGTCGTATGGGTACGCGAAACATACAAATTATCTTCGGACGAGCATTGTTGTACGACTTCCTGATAACGCAGTGCAGGGTCGGCGTTGCTGTCCCCCCAACATTTGATGAAAGCGCTTAGTCGTCCTGGAACGTTATAATTTCCCAGTTGCATCGTAGTTATCGGCGTACCGATCAATTGTTGCATGTAGGCGTTTTGATTCGCGTTTAATTGATCGCGTAGTTGTGTGGCGGCTGCCATCGCGCTCAATGCGGGTAGGTCTCGTGCGCGCAACAACAAAGCCTGAGCAAATTTTGCGGGCACCAAAAAGCTGACTTGATTGCCGGCGGTGGCGACATTAACGCCAATCACATTGCCGTCGTCCAATATCGTAGGACCACCGCTCATGCCGGGATTGATCGAGCCGGTGAAGTGAATTTTTTCGTAGAGCGAAGCTTCCAGCAGGCCGTTATAGGTGCCCTCAACGATGGTGAACCCTAAATCGAGCGGCGTACCAATGGAAAATAGCCGCATACCGATGGGTAAGCTCTCTGGGTGTAAGTCGAAAAAATGGCGCGGGGGAAGCGTAGATTGCACGATCGCCAAATCATGCACGGCATCGAAATCGATCAACTGCAATTGCGCGCGCCGACCATCGGTTGTGGCGATCTCGCCACGGTAATGCGTGGGTTGCTGAATTAAATCTGAAACAACATGATAATTGGTAACGATTAGACCGTTGGCCGAAGCAAAAAACCCGGAACCAATACTGGTTTGCGCACCGGTTGAGGCTTCGAGGATACGTACTTGCACTAAACGATCTTGGAAACGACCAAAGACATCTTCGGTTGCAGCCTGTGACGGCAGTGCGAAAATCAACAAGAAGCCAACGAGAAGCGCGCGCATAAGGGCGCATTCTACCCGGTTTGTCGGATTTGGCATTGAGCGCACGCTGGGCTCAAGGGCGGTAAGGATTCGTTTGCGTGACGCGTCCAATGGGTCCAGTACGCCATCAACGATAGTCTAACGTTGATTTTTTAGTAGCCAGGCCAAGGCGGCGTTACCTGCGGCATGTCCGCTGGCGAAACAGGCGCTGAGCAAATAGCCTCCCGTAGGCGCTTCCCAATCCAGCATTTCTCCGGCACAAAATACACCGGGTAAGTCGCGTAGCATCAGATTCGTATCTAGGGATTCGAAGCATACGCCGCCAGCGCTGCTGATAGCCTCATTTAATGGGCGCGCTGCGATTAAGCGTAGTGGTAATGCTTTAATTGCCGCACCCAGCCGCTCGGGTTGCGCATAATCTTGCGCTGGAATTAATTCGCGCAGTAAGCCGGCCTTGACGCCTTTGATGCCGAGTCGGCTTTGCAGGTGGCTGGATTGCGAGCGTGCGCCTCTGGGCCGCGCTATCTCGTCGATGATCTTTTGTTGTGTTTTGCCCGGTAATAAATCGAGATGAATGAGTGCATGTGCTTGGGCATCGATTGTTTCGCGCAACAACGCGGATAACGCGTAAATCAAGCTACCCTCAACACCGTTGGCGGTCACTAGAAATTCACCGGTTTTGTGGTGCGTGATACCGGACTGGTCGGTGAAACTGAGAGCCACGGATTTTACCGGATGGCCGGCAAAGCGCGCATTGAAGTGTGGACTCCAGCCGACATCGAAGCCGCAATTTGCGGGACGCAGCGGTGCGATTATCACACCGCGTTGCGCTAGTAGTGGTACCCATGCACCATCGGAGCCCAGTCGGGACCAACTGCCGCCACCCAGCGCTAAGATGAACGCATCCGCTTGCACTGTGATTTCACCTTGGGGGGTAACAAATCGCAATGCACCATGCGTATCCCAGCCGATCCAGCGATGTCGCACATGAAAGCGTACGCCATGAGCGCGCAAACGATGTAACCAAGCGCGCAACAGCGGCGCGGCTTTCATATCGCGCGGAAAAACGCGGCCTGAACTACCGATAAACGTTTCAATACCGAGGCCGTGGATCCAGTCGCACAAAGCGCTAGGAGGGAAGGGTTCCAGGAGCGATTGCAGCTGCGTGCTGCGTGTACCGTAGCGTGCAAGAAAAGTGGAAAACGCTTCGCTATGCGTGATGTTCATACCGCCTTTTCCCGCCATTAAAAATTTACGTCCGAGCGAGGGCATGGCGTCGTACACGTCGACCTGAACGCCGCCTAGCGTGAGCACTTCAGCCGCCATGAGGCCAGCGGGGCCGCCACCAATCACTGCGACGTGTCTGTGCGATGTTTTGTTACTTGGGATCATGCGCTTTGAACTGCAGCAAAAAGGATTAAAGAAAATCTATCTATACCATGATTTTTAATCAGGGCGAGCATCGGATTGATGCCGGGTATGATCTGAGCATAATATGTGGGTTCTATAAATAATGAGGGGGAGAAGAAATGGCAAATCACTATGCACCACCACAGTCCAATGTCGATGATGTCGCGCACTCCGGGCAGGGCATCACTGACGAAATGATGAACGCGTTGCGCGGTACCAAGGGCTGGGTGTTGCTGATCGGCATATTGTTATTGATCGGTGCTGCTTTTATGGTTCTAGCGGGTGTTGGGATCATGTTTGCTGGAGCGGCTGTTGGTACGGCGTCACGTATTCCGGGTGGCGGCGCGATGATGACGGGTATGGGTTTTATGTATATTGTGTTCGCGCTTATCTATATCTTTCCAGGTTGGTTCCTCATCAAATATTCCAGCGCCATCGGGCGTTTGCTTAGCAGCGGTCAAGTGGGTGACATGGAAGATGCCCTTAACATGCAGCGTAAGTTTTGGAAATTCATGGGTATTCTTAGCGTCATCATGATGGCGTTTATGGTTATTGGCATCATCGCCGCAATTGCACTGCCAGCTTATATGGCTTATCAAGGCGCGCTGCACTAACCCTCGCTACTGCACGCAAGTATTAATTGGGGTCTATTAATTGGGGTCAGAGTCGAATTAATTAATTCGACTCTGACCCCAATTGTTTTTATGTATATGATTGTTTTATATATATTTTTAATAAAAACGGTAATTAAATTATATTTAAACTAAATAAGTTATTTAATTACATGTAATTACAGTAGATTTCAAATAAATTTATTAGGTGTTTAGTATATCCATTTATTTTATATGGAAATAACTTACTGCTATCTGCCATTCATTAAGTCGTTGTCAGAATTAGAAAAATTTACCATCTCTCGGCTGTTTTACGCTTGACCATGCTATTTAAATCTCCTATAGTGGGTTGTAGTGGTAAAAAGTGGGGGATGGTGGGGAATGGATTGTTTTAAAAGGGTGGTATGTTTCGCGGCGCAACAGCGCTAAATCTGGATGCCAAGGGGCGGTTGGCCGTCCCGGCGCGGCATCGCGATGCACTGACGGTGCAGGCTGGTGGCCGCCTGGTGTTAACTGCGCATCCTCATCGTTGCCTTCTGCTTTACCCGCAATCCGCGTGGGAACCCATTCAGGAAAAAGTGATGTCTTTGCCCAGCCTCGATAAGCAAGCGAGTCTGTTGCAACGCTTGTTGGTGGGTTTTGCGGAGGATATGGAATTGGATGGCGCTGGCCGCGTGCTGGTGTCGCCAGTGTTGCGCGAATTTGCGGCACTGGAAAAACAAGTGATGTTGGTCGGACAGGGAACGCACTTTGAGTTGTGGAGCCTGGAAGGTTGGCGCGCGCAATTGGATGAAGCGCTGGCGCAAGGTGATGCGGTATTACCGTCGGAGCTGGGGAACTTTTCCTTGTGAAAAACGCTGTGAGCCCGCGCTCACAAGATGACTCACAACATGTCCCGGTATTGTTGGAAGAAGCGGTCGCCGCCCTGAATATCCAGCCGGATGGCGTGTATGTGGATGCGACATTCGGACGTGGTGGGCATGCGCGGGCAATTTTAGCGCGCTTAGGAGAAGCGGGCCGTTTGATTGCTTTCGATAAGGATCCTGCGGCAATTGCTGTGGCACAAGCAGTGCAAGATTCGCGTTTGAAGGTAGTGCACGCAGGGTTTGCGCAAATGCAAGAGCAGTTGTGTGCGATGGGAGTTGAGCAGGTGAATGGGGTGTTGATGGATTTAGGTGTGTCGTCGCCGCAGATCAACGAGGCGCAGCGCGGTTTTAGTTTTCGGATGGAAGGCCCGCTCGACATGCGTATGGACACCACACAGGGGCGGACAGCCGCAGAATGGCTGGCCACGGTGGAAGAAAAAGAACTAAGGGAGGCGATAGCACAATATGGCGAAGAACGGTTTGCTAAGCAGATTGCAAGAGCGATTGTTGCGGCGCGCGCGGGAGGGGCAATCACTACAACCCGAATGCTTTCCAAGATCGTGGCAGAGACCGTGCCCACGCGCGAGCCAGGCCAAGATCCGGCGACGCGTACCTTTCAAGCTATACGGATTTACATCAATCAGGAGCTTGAGGAGTTATCGTTAGTGCTACCACAAATTGTGGAACTGCTCACCCCCGGTGGTCGTTTGGCGGTGATTAGTTTCCACTCTCTCGAAGATCGCATCGTAAAGCGCTTCATGAAATCGGAAGCGCAGCCAGACAAACTCCCCTCAAAATTTCCGATCAAAGCGGCAGACTTACCGCAAGCGCATCTGCGTTTGATCGGTAAAGCGCAGCGACCCGGCAGTGTCGAATCAGCAGTGAATCGGCGCGCGCGTAGTGCTGTACTGCGGGTGGCGGAGCGTACGGAGATTGTGCGATGACTCGGCTGAATTTGCTCTTGGTCGGTATTCTGATGGCGTGCGCGCTGGGTGTTGTGACGTCGCAGCATCATGCGCGAAAACTGTATGCAGAATTACAGAACGCACAAGAATTCGCTAAGCAAATGCAAACTGAGTACAACCAGTTACAGCTAGAACAAAGCACCTGGGCGATGCATGCGCGGATCGAGAAAATCGCCGCCGAGCGTTTGCATATGCATGCCCCCGAACCCGGAAAAATTCAAATGGCGCCGGTGCTGTCAATGACCAAACCAGTAGGTGAAAAGTGATGATGGCCGATGCCGTCAGTCGCAAAGGACAATTGACCGTTCGGTTGCCGGTCTGGCGCACGCGCACGATTTTGATTTTACTGTTGGTTGGATTTGCTGCATTGATTGGGCGCGCCGTGTATTTGCAAGGCGTAAATAAAAACTTCCTGCGCATGAAAGGGGAAGCGCGTTACTCGCGCGTGATCAATCTGAATTCCAATCGTGGAAAAATTACGGATCGCAACCATGAACCGCTTGCGATTTCCAGTCCTGTGGAATCGGTCGCGGCAAATCCGCGGGAAGCTGACATCAACCCGCAGCAAATGGAACGACTCGCGAAGTTATTGGGTGTTAAAAATGGCGAGCTGAAAAAGAAATTCGACGAAGATCGCGATTTTGTTTATCTGAAACGCCAACTGTCGCCGGAAACGGCAGAGAAAGTGTTGCGTTTGGATATTCCGGGTGTGTTCTTGCAACGCGAGTATCGGCGTTACTACCCATATGGCGAGGAAACCGCTCAAGTCTTGGGTATTACGGATCTAGATGACAAAGGGCAGGAAGGCATAGAGCTTGCCTACAACGAGCGGTTGGCCGGTGTCGATGGTTCTCGGCGTGTACTAAAAGATCGGCGTGGCAACATTATCGAAGGCGTTGAAAGTATTCGTACGCCACAAGAAGGTCAAGACGTCACGTTGGCGATCGATCGCAATATTCAATATTTGGCTTATCGAGAACTTACGGAAGCCATGAATGAGAATCGCGCCAAGGCAGGTGCTGCCGTCGTGTTGGATGCGAAGACCGGTGAAATTTTGGCGTTGGTCAATCAGCCTTCCTATAACCCCAATAAGCGCGCTAAAAATATGCAATCCGGCCTCACGCGCAACCGTGTCATGACCGACACTTTTGAGCCGGGCTCTACGATGAAGCCCTTTACCGTCGCGCTTGCATTAGAAACAGGGAATTTCAAACCGGACACGCTCATCAACACGGACGGCGGAAAAATGAGCATTGGCCCGGCAACCATTCATGATGCGCATGTAACGGGGATGCTGACGGTGACGCAAGTGATTCAAAAATCATCCAACGTCGGTGCGGCAAAAATGGCGCTGTCACTCACGCCGGAATATATGTACAGCAATTTGTCCAAGCTCGGATTCGGTAAGACAACGCAATCGGGTTTTCCCGGTGAAGTTTCGGGTCGCTTGCGGCCATTCCAAACTTGGCGCCCAATCGAGCAAGCCACCATGGCTTATGGGCATGGAATTTCCGTCAGCCTGCTGCAATTAGCGCGGGCTTACACCGTGTTTACCTCGGATGGGGAACTGAAAAAAATCTCGCTGCTGAAATTGGAGCAGCCATCGGAAAGTGTGCGTGTGATCACGCCAGCAGCGGCGCAACAGTTGCGCGCCATGTTGGAAACGGTTGTTTTGCCTGGGGGGACTGCGCCGCGAGCACAGGTGTTGGGGTATCGCGTAGGTGGCAAGACCGGTACGGCGCACAAACTGGACTCGCATGGAAATTATGCGGCGGATCGCTATGTAGCCTCATTTGTTGGTTTCGCCCCGGCTTCTGACCCACGTTTGATTATTGCGGTGATGGTAGATGAACCTTCCGCTGGCCAGTACTACGGCGGCACGGTTGCGGCACCGGTGTTCTCGCGCATCATGGCGGGTGCACTAAGGATGTTGGCAGTGACGCCGGATATGCCAACACAAAATATGGTGTTACCACCGCCCGATGTGCCAGAAGTGCGGGAGGAAACATGATTCCGATTAACCCGCCGCAAAGCCGCTTTGAGTTTAACTTAGTGGATGCGTTGCCGGTGCCGGTGACGAATATGGTGAATGATAGTCGTCAGGTGCATGCGGGCGATACTTTCCTAGCTTACCCCGGTGTGCATCAAGATGGCCGAGCATACATCCCGCAAGCCATTGCACAAGGCGCAAACGCCATTGTATGGGAAGCGCAAGACTATTTATGGGATCCGGCTTGGCAGGTGCCAAATTTACCGGTGCCGCAATTACGAGATAAGGTCGGCCAGTTCGCCTCCGAAGTCTATGGTCGACCCTCGCGTCATTTATGCGTGATTGGCATCACTGGCACCAATGGCAAAACTTCTTGCTCGCATTGGTTGGCGCAAGCCTTGAGTCAAGCGGGACGTCCTGCGGTCATTATCGGAACGTTGGGTAATGGGTTTCCGGAGCGGCTAGAGCCAACATCGAATACCACACCCGACCCCATCGTGCTGCAAAAAAGCTTGCAACGTTATTTGCAGCAAGGTGCTACTTGCGCAGCGATGGAAGTCTCCTCGCATGCATTGGATCAAGGCCGGGTCAACGGGGTGCATTTTGAGATGGCGATGTTTACCAATCTGTCGCGTGATCACTTGGATTATCACGGCGATATGGAGCGCTACGCGAGTGCCAAGGCGGCCTTGTTTACTTGGCCGGAATTGCGCAAAGCGGTGCTAAATGGTGATGATCCTTATGCGCAGGAATTACGGCAAAAAGCCGAAGCGCAGGGTGTGACGGTGATTTCGTACGGTTTCGAAAGCGGTGAAGTGCGCGGCAGTAATTTGCGTGTAGGGCCACAAGGTTTAGCGTTCGATGTAGCAACCCCGTGGGGCGAAGCGCGGTTACAAAGTGGCGTGTTAGGTCGATTTAATGCTTCCAATTTGCTCGCTGTGCTAGCAACGTTATTGGTTGGTGGCGTGTCTTTTGAGCAAGCCATCGTCAGCGTGCAGCATGTGCAACCAGTACCAGGGCGGATGCAACAAATCCGTATGCCCGGTAAACCGTTGGTGGTAGTGGATTACGCGCATACCCCGGATGCTTTAGAAAAAGTGTTGATGACTTTGCGTGAAGTGGCTGCCGAATCCAAAGCTTCCGAGGCGAAACTCATTTGTGTATTTGGCTGTGGTGGGCAACGCGATAAAGGTAAACGGCCACTAATGGGCGATGTGGTGGCGAACTTAGCCGACGAAGCGGTTGTGACCAGTGATAATCCACGCAATGAAGATCCGCGCCGCATCATCGATGAAATCGTGGCGGGCATGGCTTCCAGTTTTCATGTGGAAATTGATCGCGCCGCCGCCATTGACTATGCGATTCGTCAGGCGCGTGTGATGGATGTGGTACTGATCGCCGGCAAAGGGCACGAGAATTATCAAGAGATTAATGGCGTGAAGTTACCGTTCAGTGACATTGAAGTTGCGCTACGTTCCTTGGACCAAGCCGGAGGGGTTGTCGCATGATGCGTCTAACGGAAGCCGCGCAAGCCATCGATGCCAGCACGCACGGTGCTGATGTGACGTTTAGCTCGGTTAGTACTGATACGCGCACGCTGCAACATGGCGCGCTTTTTGTGGCGTTGCGTGGAGACCGTTTCGATGGCCATGATTTCGTGCGTCAGGCTTTAGAGAATGGGGCAAGCGCTGCACTGGTCGATAAGGATTTTAAACCTTCCGCAGCGGGTCTCGCCGCTGATGCTCCGCTACTGGTGGTTGCGGATAGCCGCTTAGGGTTGGGTCATTTGGCCGCAGTTTGGCGCAATCGTTTCGATATACCTTTGATTGCGATTACCGGCAGTAATGGCAAAACGACTGTGAAAGAAATGCTCGCTGCAATTTTTGTAGCAGCTACCGGCGATACGGAATCCGTTCTAGCGACGCAAGGTAATTTAAATAACGATATCGGCATGCCCTTGATGTTGTTGCGGCTACGTGCGCGCCATCGCTATGCAGTGATTGAAATGGGGATGAACCATTTGGGTGAAATCGACTACCTCACCCGACTCGCGACACCGACGGTAGCGCTGGTGAATAACGCACAAACCGCCCATGTTGGCGAATTAGGAAGCGTAGAAAATATCGCGCGCGCCAAGGGTGAAATTTTTGTGGGTTTGCGGCCAGGTGGAATTGCCGTGATTAATGCCGATGATGCATTTGCACCGATGTGGCGCACCTTGAACAGCGAACGTGAAATTATCGACTTTGGTTTGGATAACTCAGCGCAAGTGACGGGGCGTTATGAATTACTGACGGCCAGTGCGCGCTTGGAAATCAAGTTTCCGCAGGAAACCATACAAACACATTTGCAAGTGCCAGGGTTGCACAACGTGCGAAATGCTCTGGCGGCGAGCGCAGCAGCACTGGCTGTGAACGTCGAGTCGCAGGCCATTGCGAAAGGGTTGAATCATTTCAAAGGCGTCAAAGGGCGATTGCAAACCAAGGCGGTGCTCCATGGCGCAACCCTGATCGATGATAGTTACAACGCGAATCCCGGCTCGGTGTGCGCGGCCATCGAGGTGTTGGCGCAAGCCCCCGGAGAAAAGATTTTAGTGTTGGGTGATATGGGAGAGCTCGGCGTAGACGGCGTGCAACTGCATGCAGAAATCGGCCGATACGCTCATGAAAAGGGCATCGATGCTGTGTTTTGCTTGGGAGATTTAAGTCGCCATACCGCGCAAGCGTTTGGGGTCGGAGCATGGCATTTCGAGCGTATTCAAGAGTTGCTGGCCGATTTGGAAAACCGTTTATCGCCAACCACGACCGTATTGGTAAAAGGCTCTCGCTTCATGGAAATGGAGCGGGTTGTGAGGAGTTTTGAAATTGTGTAACCACGGTTTTTTAATCCGGAGTACGTCATGTTACTAGCCTTATTCCAGTGGTTGGCGCAAGGAGAGCACATTCGTGTGTTTAATGTATTCAATTACATTACATTGCGCGCTGTATTGGCAGCGTTGACCGCGTTGGCAATTTCATTCGTAGTTGGGCCAGGCATGATTCGCCGTCTAACGGCTTACAAAATTGGTCAGTCGGTACGTGACGATGGGCCGCAAACACATCTCGTGAAGGCCGGTACACCAACCATGGGCGGCGCCTTAATTTTGGTGGCGATCTTAGTGGCGACTTTGTTGTGGGCCGATCTGAAAAACATATATGTCTGGGTCGTCTTGCTGATCACCGCAGGTTTCGGTGCCGTGGGCTGGGTCGATGATTATCGCAAAGTGGTGCATCGTAATCCAAAAGGATTGTCAGCGCGTGCAAAGTTGTTCTGGCAATCGTTGATTGCTCTGTGTGGCGTGGCCTTTATTACCTACAGTACCCATCTGCCTGCACAAACGGAATTGATCGTGCCGTTCTTTAAGTCGGTTGCGATCCCTTTGGGTGCCATTGGTTTCATGGCGCTAGCCTATTGCGTCATCGTTGGTACCAGTAATGCCGTTAATTTGACGGATGGTTTAGACGGCTTGGCGATTATGCCGACTGTGATGGTGGCCAGTGCCTTGGCAATCTTCGCTTATGTTGCTGGCAACGTAGTGTTCGCCAAATATTTGCAGTTGCCATATATCCCCGGTGCTGGCGAATTGGCGGTGTTCTGTGCCGCGATCGCGGGTGCAGGCTTGGCATTTCTCTGGTTCAACGCGTATCCAGCGGAAGTGTTCATGGGGGATGTCGGCGCCTTGGCCTTGGGCGGTGCTTTAGGTGTAGTGGCAGTGATCGTGCGCCAAGAAATCGTGCTGTTCATTATGGGTGGCGTGTTTGTGGTGGAAACCTTGTCGGTGGTATTGCAAGTGGCCTCATTCAAGCTCACCGGCAAACGCATTTTTCGTATGGCGCCGTTGCACCATCACTATGAATTAAAGGGTTGGAAAGAAAACCAAGTGGTGGTGCGGTTTTGGATCATCACCATGATTTTGGTGTTGGTTGGTTTGTCGACGTTGAAATTACGATGAATTTATTTCACCACAGAGATGGTAGAGATCACAGAGAACACAGAGGAAATTCTTTCATGGGGTTCTCAGTGAGCTCCGTGATCTCTGTGGTAATAGGGTTTTAAGGTATGGGCATGCAGATTGAAGGCCAAAAAATATTGGTGCTAGGCCTGGGTGATACGGGCCTTTCCATGGTGCGCTGGTTAGTGCGCCATGGTGCGATCGTGCGCGCCGCCGATAGCCGTTCTGCGCCACCGCATGCCGCATTGATTCGTGCGCAATGGCCACAAGTAGAAATCATGACCGGTGCGTTCAACGAAGCGACTTTCCAAAATATCGACTTGATCGCCATCAGCCCCGGGGTGCCTCTAGCCAGTTTGCCGAAGACGCAAGTGCCGATCGTGGGCGATGTGGAATTGTTTGCGCAAGCACTTGCGCCGCGAAGCAGTAAGGTCATTGCGATAACTGGCGCTAACGGCAAAACCACAGTGACGGCCTTGTGCGGCGCAATGTGTCAGCAAAGCGGCGCGCGCACCGTGGTGGCAGGCAATATTGGGCTGCCGGTATTGGATGCGTTGTGTGAAATTGAAGATAACGCGGCGATGCCGGAAATTTTTGTGCTGGAGTTGTCGAGCTTCCAATTGGAAACGACTTCAACACTCAATGCTGATGCTGCAACCGTGTTAAATGTGACACAGGATCATCTGGATCGTTATGCCGATATGACGGCTTACGCCGCAGCTAAAGCGCGGATATTCGCCGGTCAAGGTGTGCAATTATTGAATCGTGAGGATGCGTATAGCCAGGCGATGGCGTTACCGCAACACACGATTCAGAGCTTCGGCTTGGGTGCGCCGGCGAATGATGCTGAATGGGGTTTGGTACAAGTCGAAGGCGAAGACTGGCTGGCGCATGGGCAAGAAAAATTGCTGCCGTGCAAAGATATTCCGCTCGCCGGGCGGCATAACGCGGCGAATGCTCTGGCAGCACTGGGCTTGTGCCGTGCGATTGGTTTGCCGATGGCGCCCTTGCTTGTGGCCTTGCGTAGCTTTAAAGGCTTGCCACATCGCGTAGAAAAAATCGCAGAAATCGCGGGTGTAATTTTTTACGACGACTCGAAGGGCACCAATGTCGGCGCTACGGTGGCGGCCTTGAGTGGCATGCGTGAACCGGTGGTGTTGATCGCCGGTGGCGAAGGCAAGGGGCAAGATTTCTCACCACTCAAACCAGCATGCGCAACCCATGCGCGCGCTGTGGTGTTGATCGGGCGCGATGCGTCGCAGATCGAAGCGGCTATCACAGGATGTGGCGTGCCCTTGCATCACGCAACCGATATGGATGAAGCGGTGCGCATCGCGTTCCAAGCTAGTCAGCCTGGCGATGCGGTTTTGCTATCTCCTGCTTGTGCCAGTTTTGATATGTTCCGCAACTACGAGCATCGCGCGCAGGTGTTTGTAGCAGCCGTGGAAAAATTACAACAGGAGCGCGCGGCATGATGTTCTACGCAACCGCGATGAAGATGCAGCATGCCAAGCCGGATTACGACCAAGGCCTGTTGTGGACGGCTTTGTTGTTATTGGCCTTGGGCGCGGTGATGGTGTATTCGGCATCGATCGCGATTGCGGGTGCGAACCGTTATACCGGCTATCAAGAAAGTTACTACTTATTGCGGCAATTGGTTTATGTGGCGGTGAGTTTGCTGTTCGGTTTTATCGCTTTTCAATTCCCAATGCGCGCTTGGCAAAAAATGGCACCGTATTTGTTTATTGTCGGCATCGTGCTGTTGGTTTTGGTGTTGATCCCGGGCGTTGGGCGATCGGTGAATGGTTCGAAACGTTGGATATCGCTATTCGTTGTGAATTTACAACCGTCCGAATTAATGAAGCTATTTGCGGTGCTTTATGCCGCCGATTATTCGATTCGCAAAGCGGGGCACATGCAAAGTTTTACCAAAGGGTTTATGCCGATGCTCGTGGTGATGCTGTTCATTGGCGCATTGCTGCTGTTTGAACCGGATTTCGGCGCATTCGCAGTGATTATTGCCGTGGCGATGGGGATCTTGTTTTTGGGTGGCATCAATGGCCGCCAGTTTGGTAGCTTGATTGTGATGCTGGTCGTTGGCTTCGCTATCGTGATTTGGAGTTCGCCGTACCGGATGCAGCGCATCATCGGCTTCATGGACCCTTGGGCTGATCCTTTCGGCAAGGGTTATCAACTGTCGCATGCGCTGATTGCATTTGGTCGCGGCGATTGGTTCGGCGTTGGGTTGGGCGGCAGTGTCGAAAAACTCATGTATTTACCGGAAGCGCATACAGACTTTTTGTTGGCAGTGATCGCAGAGGAGTTAGGTTTCGCTGGTGTGTTGATTGTGGTGCTGATGTTTGCCTACATTACCTTGCGAGCATTTGCAATCGGGCGCCAAGCCGCATCGTTGGAGCGGCCCTTTGCTGCGCTGGTCGCGCACGGTATCGGTATCTGGTTGGCGGTGCAGGCCATTATCAATATGGGTGTGAACATGGGCTTGTTGCCCACCAAAGGTTTGACCTTGCCGCTACTGTCATTTGGCGGCAGCGGCATCGCCGCGAACTGCGTTGCGCTCGGTATTTTGTTGCGTGTGGATTGGGAAAGTCGGCAGTTGTTGAAGGGGTACGCGTCATGAGCAGGGAACAGGGGCCCCGCACAGTGGGGATGAGACCGCCCGCGAATGGCGCGTGGAGCCGACACGACCCTGCTTGCACTGGGTGGTGTTTGAAGAGGCGAGCGTCATGAGTACGCCGCGAACAGTCATGATTATGGCAGGTGGAACCGGTGGGCATGTGTATCCAGGACTGGCCGTGGCGCAGGCTTTGCGCGAACAGGGCTGGCATGTGGTTTGGCTTGGAACCAAGAATGGTTTAGAGGCCAAGTTGGTACCGGCACAGGATATTGAAATGGTGTGGCTGAAATTTGGCGGCGTGCGCGGCAAAGGTTTGATGCGCATGTTGTGGTTGCCGGCACAAATTATTTTGGCGTTTATCCAAAGTGCGCGCGCTATTTTTAAACATCGTCCAGATGTGGTGTTGGGACTGGGCGGTTACACCGCTTTTCCGGGCGGCATGATGGCCTCCCTGTTTAATCGGCCCTTAGTGATTCATGAGCAAAACTCCATTGCGGGCCTAACCAATCGTGTCTTAGCGTGTTTGGCGGAACAAGTGTTGGTGGCCTTCCCCAGCGCCTTTCAAGGTCCGAAAGATAAACCGATTCCTTGCGGCAAAGTAGTTGCCCAGTGTTGCGGCAATCCGGTGCGCGTGGATATCGCCGCGCTGCCTGCCCCGAGTGAGCGTTTGCAAAATCGCAGTGGCAAATTGCGAGTGCTGGTCGTCGGCGGCAGCCTCGGTGCGCAAGCCTTGAATGAAGCTGTGCCGCAAGCATTGAAATTGATCGATGCAGCGAGTCGGCCGGAAGTCGTGCACCAAGCGGGTATGAAGCATATCGCGCAATTGCAAGCCAATTACGCCGCAGCAGAAGTGAACGCAGAAGTACTGGCCTTCATCGACGATATGGCCGCGCGTTACGCCTGGTGTGATGTCGTGATTTGCCGCGCAGGCGCGCTGACCATTGCGGAATTGGCGGCAGCGGGTGTGGCGAGCGTGCTGGTGCCCTATCCCCATGCTGTGGACGACCATCAAACCACGAATGCCTTTTATTTGAGCTCGGCAGGTGCGGCGATTTTGATGCCGCAAAGTGAATTGACGCCGCAGAAATTGGCGCAACTGCTGGGTGAGTTCACGCATGAGAAATTGTTGGCGATGGCGCAACAGGCTCGCGTGTTGGCGCAGCCGGATGCGACGCGCATCGTCGCTGAGACGTGTATGAGGTTGGCGGCATGAAAAAAAACTTTCAACGCAAAGACGCAAAGATCGCAAAGAACCCCCAAGTCGTATGGGGCCATGATTATCGAAACATGGGTTGTCTCTTTGCGTCCTTTGCATCTTTGCGTTTAACGCCTTTGGATTTGCAATGAAACACAAAGTCAAACACATTCACTTTGTAGGTATTGGCGGCGTCGGCATGAGCGGCATCGCCGAGGTTTTGCTGAACCTGGGCTTCAAGGTCAGCGGTTCGGATTTATCCGACAACGCGGCGACGAAGCGTTTAGCCAAGCAGGGCGCGAAGATTTTTCACAATCATGCCGCCAGCCATGTGGAAAAGGCCGATGTGGTGGTGACCTCTACAGCGGTCAAAGCGGACAACCCGGAAGTGTTGATGGCACGTGAGAAAGCCATCCCAGTGGTGCCGCGCGCCATGATGTTGGCGGAGTTGATGCGCTTCAAACAAGGCATCGCAGTCGCAGGTACACACGGTAAAACCACCACGACGAGTTTGATCGCCAGTGTGTTGGCAGAGGGTGGTTTGGATCCGACTTATGTGATCGGTGGTCGGTTAGAAGCGGCTGGCGCACATGCCAAGTTAGGGCAAGGCGAATGGCTGGTGGCAGAGGCGGATGAGTCCGATGCTTCCTTTTTGTATTTGATGCCCGTGCTGTCGGTCGTCACCAACATCGATGCCGACCATATGGAAACCTATGGCCACGATTTCGAAAAACTGAAACAAGCGTTCGTCGATTTTATCCAGCATTTGCCGTTTTACGGCGTGGCGGTGTTGTGTGTGGATGATCCACATGTGCAAGCGATCATGCCACGCTTAACGAAAGCCATTGTGACTTACGGCACAACGAAAAAAGCAGATATCCGCGCCACCAAAATTAAAGCGGCGGCGGGGCAAATGCAATTTCAAGTGACACGCAAAAGCGGCACTACGCTCGCCGTGACCCTCAATTTACCAGGCCATCACAACGTGCTGAATGCATTGGCAGCGATTGCGGTAGCGAGTGAATTGAATGTCTCCGATAAAGCGATTTTGAAGGGGTTGTCCGAGTTCAAAGGGGTGGGTCGGCGCTTCCAGCGCTATGGCGAAATTCCGCTGGCGAGTGGCGGCAGTTTCACCTTGATCGATGACTATGGGCATCACCCGGTGGAAATGGCGGCGACGATTGCTGCGGCGCGTGGCGCCTTCCCCAAACAGCGTTTAGTGCTGGCATTTCAGCCGCATCGCTATTCGCGCACGCGCGACTTGTTCGAGGATTTCGTGAAAGTGTTATCGAGTGTAGATGCCTTGGTGTTGAGCGAAGTGTATCCCGCAGGTGAAGCGCCGATTGTGGCCGCCGATGGCCGAGCGATGGCGCGTGCGATCCGCGTAGCTGGAAAGGTTGAGCCGGTATTCGTGGAAACAATTGGCGAGGTGCCGCAGACGATTATGAATTTGGTGCGTGCCGGTGACGTGGTGTTGACCATGGGCGCGGGTTCGGTCGGGCAAGTGCCGGGCCTGTTGGTGCAGACCGGTGAAGCGTGAACGGCACATTGCTATTGAACGAATCGATGCGTCGGCATGTGAGTTGGCGTGCCGGTGGCCAAGTGCGACAAGCCTATATTCCGGCGGACTTGGCGGATTTGGTGGTGTTTTTAAAGGGCTTGTCCACTGATGAGCCGGTGTTGTTCGTTGGGCTGGGCAGTAATTTATTGGTGCGTGATGGCGGTTTTAAAGGAACGGTTATTTTGATGCATGCAGTGTTGAACACAGTGCGCGTGGAAGACCAGCGGATCTATGCCGAGGCCGGTGTGGCCAGCCCGAAGCTGGCGCGCTTTGCGGCGAAGCATGATTTCGAAGGCGCGGAATTTTTAGCGGGGATTCCCGGCACTATCGGTGGTGCATTGGCGATGAATGCTGGTTGCTATGGCGCCGAGACTTGGGGAAGCGTGGATACGGTGTTGGCCATTGATCGGTGTGGCGAATTACATCAGAGAACCGTGGGTGAATATGAAATTGGCTATCGCCATGCGGCATTGCGTGCGGCGAATGAAGAATGGTTCGTTGCGGCATGGTTCAAGTTTAAGCGCGGGGATGGGAAAGCCTCGCAGCAGCGCATCAAGGATTTGCTGAAACAGCGCATTGCTGCGCAACCGCTGCAACAGCCGAATGCGGGCTCGGTGTTTCGCAATCCGCCAAAGGATTTTGCGGCACGTTTGATCGAGGCTTGTGGCTTAAAAGGAACGCGCTGTGGTCATGCGCAGGTATCGGAAAAACACGCTAACTTCATCGTCAATCTCGGTGCAGCGACAGCGGCGGATATTGAAAACCTGATCGGTATGGTCCAAGAAACCGTACGGCGGGAACAAGGGATTTTGCTAGTGCCAGAGGTGCGGATCGTTGGGGATTCCGTCTCGGGTTCGGGAGCGAATCGTGAATCATGCATATCAAACCAATGAAGAGATATTAATGGCATCACGAGTGAAACGCGTTATGGCCGAAGAGGCTAGCCGAGGCAGTGCGGGCGGGATTGGTTCGCAGGTATTGCCGTTCGCGCCGATGAGCGCGGGATACGGCAAGGTGGCCGTGTTGCTCGGTGGGCGTTCGGCCGAGCGGGAAGTTTCGTTGAAGAGTGGGAATGCTGTGTTGAATGCGTTGAAGAGTAGCGGCGTCGATGCGCATGCCTTCGATCCATCCGAATATGAATTAGCAGAATTGAAAGAATTTGATCGCGTATTTATCGCACTGCATGGCCGCTTTGGCGAAGACGGCACGATTCAAGGCGCGTTGGAATTGATGGGAATTCCCTATACCGGCAGCGGCGTGTTGGCCTCGGCTTTGGCAATGGATAAGTGGCGCACCAAGCTGGTGTGGCAAGCGGCAGGTGTGCCGACCCCACGCTATGCGCTACTCACGTCACGGACCAATTTCGAGCAAGTGGTGGAAGAGTTGGGCTTGCCGTTGATGGTAAAACCGGCGAGTGAGGGTTCTTCGATTGGGATGAGCAAGGTGATGCAAGCGGCTGATTTGCAACCGGCGTATGAATTGGCTGCTCAGCATGATCGTCTGGTGATCGCCGAGCAGTTCATCGCTGGTGAGGAATATACCGCAGCCATTTTAGGTGATGTTGCGCTGCCGTTGATTCGACTGGAAACGCCGCACACGTTTTACGACTACGAAGCGAAATATGTGGCGAATACCACGCGCTATTTATGTCCATGCGGGTTGGCACCGGAACGCGAACGCGGCTTTCAGGCTTTGGCCTTGCGAGCTTTTGAATTGCTCGGTTGCCAGGGTTGGGGGCGTGCTGATTTCATGTTGGATGCGAGCGGTACGCCGTATTTTCTGGAGTTGAATACCTCGCCCGGCATGACTGACCACAGCTTGGTGCCGATGGCGGCGCGTCAGGCCGGTTTGAGTTTTGAGCAGCTCGTGTTGCGCGTATTGGAAAACGCACATGTGGGGTAATAAGGACAAAGGTAATTTGCTACGCCGCCCGATGGCAGCGACCACCAGTAGCGGTTTGGTGTTGTCGTTGTGGGACAAGGCGCAGTTGATGTTGTGGAGTGCCAATTTCTTGTATGCGCTCGCAGGCATCTTGCTGATCTATGCGGTGTTTTTTTTAATGGTTCATTTGCCGGTATTTCCATTAAAACGCGTGGATGTGAAAGGTGATTTGCGCCACATCACTTATCAGCAAGTGAGCTATATCGTGACACGTGAATTCAAAGGCAATTTTTTCACCTTGGATTTAGCGCAAGTGGGGAATGGATTCAAAAAAATGCCTTGGGTGCGCAATGTCAGTGTACGTCGTCAATGGCCCGATACCTTAGAGGTGACGTTGGAAGAACATCGCGAAATGGCACGTTGGGCAGATGGTGGGTTGGTGAATACGCGTGGAGAGTTATTTCAGGCAGCAAGCAACAGCGAGTTGCCGGTGTTACGGGGTCCTGCAGGCAGCGCACGCGAGATTTCCGAGTTGTATGGGCAGTTAAACGCCATGCTAGCGCCGCTCAAATTGAAGGCAGTCAGTTTAACCATGAATGAGCGTCGCGCATGGCAAGTGAAGCTTAATAGCGGCTTGAATTTGGAGTTGGGGCGTGATCAACCCGGTGCGCGACTAAGTAAATTTGTACGGGTGTACGACGCTACCATCGCGCGTATGCCGCAACCTGTCGCAAATGTAGATTTGCGTTACCCCAATGGCTTTGCTGTGCGGTTTGGCACTGAATTAAAACATAGAGCGAAAAGCTAAGGGATTCGGAGCGAGCATTAATGGCTAAAAATAAAGAACAGAAAAACCTACTGATCGGTCTTGATATCGGTACTTCCAAGATTGTGGCTTTGGTGGCTGAGGTCATGCCAGAAGGGCGTATGGAGGTGATCGGCATTGGTGAGACGCCATCGCGGGGACTGAAGAAAGGCGTGGTGGCGAATATTGAGTCCACCGTAAACGCCATTCAGCGTGCGCTGGAAG
Organism: Betaproteobacteria bacterium; assembly: GCA_024641855.1. Taxonomy (GTDB): domain Bacteria; phylum Pseudomonadota; class Gammaproteobacteria; order Burkholderiales; family Thiobacteraceae; genus RBG-16-58-11. Next base: position 24,769 of record JAHECG010000001.1, read on the forward strand.
AAGCGGAGTTGATGGCGGATTGCAAAATTCGCGAGGTGTATACCGGGATCGCCGGTAGCCATATCAAGAGCCTTAACTCCCACGGCATGGTGGCGATCAAGGACAAAGAAGTCGCGCAGGCGGATGTGGAGCGCGTGGTAGAAACTGCGCGCGCCGTCAACATCCCGACTGATCAGCAGATCCTGCATATCTTGACGCAAGAATTCATTATTGACGGCCAGGAAGATGTGCGTGAACCGCTAGGGATGAGCGGGGTTCGTCTGGAAGTGAAAGTACACATCGTGACCGGCGCCGTTTCTGCGGCACAGAACATTATCAAGTGCGTGAAGCGCTGTGGTTTGGAAGTGCGGGATCTGATTTTGCAACCGCTGGCGTCGAGCATGGCGGTGCTGACCGAAGATGAAAAAGATTTGGGTGTGTGCTTGATCGATATCGGCGGTGGTACGGCGGATATCGCGGTATTCACCAATGGCGCGATCCGCCATACCGCAGTGATCCCGATCGCCGGAGATCAAATCACCAACGATATCGCCATGGCTTTGCGCACACCGACCAAAGAAGCGGAAGACATCAAGCGCATTCATGGTTGTGCATTGCGGCAACTGGCGCATCCCTCGGAAATGATTGAAGTGCCGAGCGTGGGAGATCGTGGCCCGCGTCAGCTTTCGCGTCAAACCTTGGCGGAAGTGATCGAGCCACGGGTTGAAGAATTGTATTCCTTGGCACAAGCCGAATTGCGCCGCAGCGGTTTCGAGGAATTGATTTCCTCCGGCATCGTGCTCACCGGCGGATCGAGCATGATGCAAGGCATGGTGGATTTGGGTGAGGAAGTGTTTCACATGCCGGTGCGATTGGGACTGCCGCAGTACGTCGGCGGTCTTTCGGAAGTGGTACGCAATCCGCGCTACGCGACCGGGGTCGGCTTGTTGCTCGCTGGTTTGGAACAATATCAGCGTCATCAATTAGTGCGTATGCAGAGTTCTTCAGTGCAGCAAGTGTTCGACAAAATGAAGTCATGGTTTCAGGGTTTTTAGAAATAACTCGCGTAGCGAGACAAAGTCCCTCTCGCCCGCTTGCGGGAGAGAGTTAGGAGAGAGGGAAACATTTTTTAGGCGTTGTTTTTTTGCAGTTCTTTTTATTAGGAGGTGGCGATGTTTGAAATTCTCGATAATCAGTCTCAGGATGCAGTCATTAAAGTAATTGGTGTCGGTGGTTGCGGTGGTAATGCCGTAGATCACATGATCGCGTGTGGGCTGCAAGGCGTGGAATTCATTGCAGCGAATACCGATGCACAAGCACTTTCCAAGAGCGAAGCGCACGTTAAGTTGCAACTGGGTAACTCCATCACCAAAGGCTTAGGTGCGGGAGCTAATCCGGAAATCGGGCGTGAATCAGCGTTGGAAGACCGAGAGAAAATCGCGGAAGTTATCGATGGTGCAGACATGCTGTTCATCACTGCGGGCATGGGTGGTGGTACCGGTACTGGCGCGGCTCCAGTTATCGCTGAAGTTGCAAAAGAGCTGGGTATCCTGACCGTGGCGGTGGTGACCAAGCCATTTATGTTCGAAGGTCGTCGTTTAAAGGTGGCGAACTCCGGCATCGAGGCGCTGTCACAGAATGTGGATTCGCTGATCATCATCCCGAATGAAAAATTGATGCAAGTGTTGGGTGATGATGTTTCGGTGTTGGATGCATTCAAAGCCGCTAACGAAGTGTTGCACGGCGCTGTTTCCGGTATTGCTGAAGTGATTAGCTGCCCTGGTTTGGTGAATGTGGACTTCGCTGACGTACGAACCGTGATGTCGGAGATGGGGATGGCGATGATGGGTTCGTCCAAGGCGCAGGGCGTCGATCGTGCACGACTCGCGGCTGAACAAGCTGTGATGAGTCCGCTGTTGGAAGATGTCAATTTGTCCGGCGCGCGCGGCATGTTAGTCAACATTACGGCCAGCCATTCGCTGAAGATGAAAGAGATCCATCAAGTCATGCAGACCATTCGCGAATATACGGCGGAAGATGCAACGGTGATCTTTGGTGCGGTGTTTGATGAAAACATGAACGAAGATTTGCGTGTGACCATGGTTGCGACGGGTTTAGGCATGCCTTCACAAGCGCGCCAACAGAAACCGCTGACGATTGTTCAACGGACGGGCACCGACAATGTCGAAATGAGTTATCCCGAAGGCGATGCGCCAGCGGTGATTCGTTCCGGACGTCGTGCCGCAGCGGTTGAAGCGATGAAGGCTTCGGGTGTGGATTTGTTGGATATTCCTGCGTTTTTGCGTAAGCAGGCGGACTAAAAGTTGGTGTCAGGCTGAGAGCTGAATTTAGGGCGCTCGGTCTTAATATCTCGTGAAAATGGGCGTAAAAGCTCAGGGGCGCGGCTCCCCCAAAAAATTGGGTGGGTCAACGATATGATAGAATGTGCGTTTTTTACGCTTTAAACCTTAGGATTTACACTTGTTAAAGCAACGTACCTTAAAAAATGTCATTAGTGCGACTGGCGTAGGTTTACATAGCGGCCAGAAAGTCACGATGACGCTACGTCCGGCTCCGATTGATACCGGGATCGTATTTTGCCGTGTGGACTTGCCGCAGGCACCGACGATCAAAGCCGACCCGTTTCATGTGACCGACACGCGTTTGTGTTCCGCCTTGGAAGCCAATGGCGCTAAAGTCATGACGGTTGAGCACTTGATGTCAGCCTTGGCCGGACTGGGAATCGATAACGTGTATGTCGATCTCACCGCTTCTGAAGTGCCAATTATGGATGGCTCGGCCAGCCCATTCGTGTTTTTGGTGCAATCGGCAGGCGTTGAAGAACAGTCGGCGCTGAAGCGCTTTATCCGGGTAAAAGCGCCTATCACCATTGCGGATGGTGATAAATGGGTTAAGTTGGAGCCGTATAACGGTTTTCGCGTCACGCTCAGCATCGATTTTGATCACCCGGTTTTTGAACATTCTGGTAAGGCGGTGACGGTTGATTTTGCCGACACTTCTTTCATTAAAGAAATCAGTCGCGCGCGTACTTTCGGCTTCATGCATGAAGTGGAATATTTGCGTAACAATGGTTTGGCGTTGGGCGGTAGTCTGGACAACGCCATTGTGATGGATGAGTTTCGGGTGCTGAATGCAGATGGTTTACGTTACGACGACGAGTTCGTCAAACATAAAGCATTAGACGCCATTGGTGATCTATATATGTTGGGCCACCCTTTGATTGGCGCATTCAGCGGCAATAAGTCCGGCCACGCGCTTAATAATCAGTTGCTCCGCGCCATGCTGCAAGATCAAACGGCTTGGGAGTTCGTTTCCTTTAAACGCCAGGACGAAGCGCCGCAAGGATTTCTTCGCCTGCAGGCGCAAACGGTTTAGCACTTTAGGCAGCTTGGACATGATCGTCCTGCGCTTTTATCTTCTCTTTGTGTTGCTGACGATAGGCGGCGCATTGCTAGTTGGGTTGGTACTCAGGGATAAGCGCTGGTTACGATTTGCTTGGCAACTATTTAAATTCTCGGTGGTGTTGTTATTGGTCATCGGCTTGGCGGTTACGATCGGTCGTTTGATCTTGATTTGACCCGATTTGGTGCCGAATCAAGTTAGTGAGCGCTTCCTTAAGCGCTGAAACAGGTAGTTCGCGCTCCAGCTGAGTAAGGCAGGATAATCCGCTGTATGATATTGGGTTTTTCTGCGTCGTCACGGGCTTAGATGACGGCTGATTCACTTGCACATCTACCAAAATTCCAGTAATTTCACCTCCCCGCTGCTGAAATTTAGTCAGCAGACTGGGCAATTGCTGATTTAGTTTTGAAGCAATTGCGCCGTTATCGGTATAAAGAGTCACTACGCCGTTGTCTATGCGACCGACTCGACTATAACGTGCCAAACCAATAGGCGCGATGGATTCCCAAATCTGTGCAAGTTCACTAAGCCTTTGGGCCGCAGCGGTTAAACGGCTCAACGGTGAGTTTGGTTCATGCAAGAAAGTCTCTAATTTACGTGCAGACATAATGTGCGTACTTAATTAATGAATGTGTAGAGGATACGCTTGAATATCATATTCGTATCAAATCGACTAGCGACAGCGCGCACCGTCTGTGTAGGGCGTTGTCAGACAGGCTTACTGCTCATCGGCAGCTTAGTCCTGTTTATGATCCTAAGCGCGAGCTTTGGTTATCTCATGCTGTTCAAATTCGGTGGAACACAAGTCCCGATGGTACAGAAGTTCCTGGTGTCCGCATTGCAAAATGCCAATGAAAATGAACGCTTAGCAACACAACAACGCCTTTCAGCAATGGCGATTAAAGTCGGCGAAATGCAGGCGCAAGTGTTACGTCTCGAAGCCTTGGGCGAACGTGTGGCAAAGGTATCCGGCATTAAGAAAGAAGAAATCAATTTCGACCGCAAACCCGGGCGAGGTGGTCCACTTTTGCCAGGTAGGGGTGTGAGCCTAAGCTTAGATGACTTTCAACAGGAGTTAAGCAAGTTTGGCCTGACATTGGATGACAAAGCAGATCAGATGGCAGTAATGGAGTCATTGCTGTCACGCGAACAAGTGCGCAAAGCAGCATTACCCTCGGCATTACCAGTCAATATAGGTTTTTTCTCTTCAAATTTTGGTTGGCGTTTAGATCCATTTACGGGCCAACGTTCAATGCATGAAGGTGTCGATTTTGTGGCCGATGTTGGGGCGCCAATCAAAGCGGCTGCGGGTGGTATCGTCATCTACTCCGATATCCATTCCGGCTATGGTAATATGATCGAAGTCGACCACGGCAACGGGTTAGTCAGTCGTTATGCACATGCATCCAAACGATTGGTTAAAGAAGGCGATGTAGTGTTGCGTGGCCAAAAGATTGGCGAAGTTGGCAGCACGGGTCGTTCCACAGGTCCGCATTTGCACTTCGAAGTACTCTTTAACGGTACGCCACAAAACCCCACCCGCTATTTGAACTTGCCGGGCTAAGTCGAGCCTTATATACCAATGAGGTGCAAGCGTCGCGTGGTTGCTCTCGCGGCACTTGCACCTTAATTTTATTTGCCAAAAGAAAAGACATGATTACGACCCTGCTTCAAAAAGTATTTGGTAGCCGTAACGAGCGTTTAGTAAAAAAATATGCGGGTACTGTACGGACGATCAATGCATTAGAACCGCAAATGCAAGCTTTATCCGACCAAGAATTGGTCGCAAAAACCGAAGAATTCAAACAACGCATCAGCGCCGGGGAGACATTGGATCAATTGCTGCCGGAAGCTTTTGCGGTAGTGCGCGAAGCCGGTAAGCGTGTGCTGGAGATGCGTCATTTCGATGTGCAGTTAATTGGCGGAATGGCGCTGCATGATGGAAAAATAAGCGAAATGCGTACCGGCGAAGGTAAAACGCTGGTTGCGACACTTCCCGCATATCTCAATGCCCTAAGCGGCAATGGAGTGCACATCATTACCGTGAATGATTACCTAGCCAGCCGCGATGCGGAATGGATGGGGCGTGTGCATCGATTCTTAGGGTTGAGCGTCGGCTGCAATCTGTCGCAAATGGGACACGATGAAAAGCAAGCGGCTTACGCGTCGGATATTACCTATGGAACCAATAACGAATTCGGCTTCGATTACTTGCGCGATAATATGGAATTCACCCCGGCTGAACGGGTTCAGCGCAAGTTGAATTACGCGATTATCGATGAGGTAGATTCGATCTTGATCGATGAAGCGCGAACCCCGTTGATCATTTCTGGTCAGGCCGAAGATAACGTCGACCTCTATGTCAAAGTAAACACGCTTGCTCCGAAGCTCATCAAGGTGGAAGTTGAAGATGGCCCCGGCGATTACACCGTCGATGAAAAAGCGCATCAAGTACTGTTGACTGAAGAAGGGCATGAGCATGCGGAAGAATTACTGACGCAAGCAGGTTTGCTCTTACCCGGCAGCAGCTTATATGATGCCGCCAACATTAGCTTGATGCATCATGTGTATGCTGCCTTGCGTGCCAATGCGTTGTATCACCGCGATCAGCATTATGTAGTGCAAGGTGATGAAGTCATTATTGTGGATGAATTCACCGGACGTTTGATGTCCGGCCGACGTTGGTCGGATGGCTTGCATCAAGCGGTTGAAGCCAAAGAAGGCGTCGCAATTCAAAAAGAAAACCAGACGCTTGCTTCAATCACATTCCAAAATTATTTCCGTTTGTACAACAAGCTATCCGGTATGACCGGTACAGCGGATACGGAAGCGTACGAATTTCAACAGATTTACGGCCTGGAAACAGTGATTATCCCAACGCATCGTGGCATGGTGCGGCAAGATCGCATGGATCAGGTCTATCGTACTTTCCAGGAAAAATATGATGCGGTGATCGCAGATGTCAAAGATTGCCAAATGCGAGGTCAACCGGTATTGGTTGGAACCACGTCCATTGAAATCAATGAATATCTGTCGAGCTTGCTGAAGAAAGAAAAACTGCCGCATCAATTGCTCAACGCTAAACAGCACGCCAGCGAAGCAGACATTGTGGCGCAAGCGGGTCGGCCAGGTATGATCACCATTGCCACCAATATGGCTGGCCGCGGTACCGACATCGTGTTGGGCGGTAACCCGCAAGGCGATATCGATACGGTGTTGGCTGATGAATCGATGAGCGAAGATCAAAAACAGGCGCGTATCAGTACGTTGCGCGCTGAGTGGCAGCAACGCCACGATCAGGTAATTGCATTGGGCGGTTTGCATATTATCGGCACTGAACGTCATGAATCACGGCGCGTCGATAATCAACTGCGCGGACGCGCAGGACGCCAAGGCGATCCTGGTTCGAGCCGGTTTTATTTATCGCTGGAAGACTCCTTATTGCGCATTTTCGCGTCTGATCGTGTTGCTGCGATCATGGATCGATTGAAAATGCCGCCAGGCGAAGCCATCGAACATCCTTGGGTGACGCGCGCGATTGAAAATGCGCAGCGCAAAGTGGAAGCGCGTAACTTCGATATGCGTAAGCAGTTGTTGGAGTACGACGATGTTTCCAATGATCAACGCAAAGCGATTTATTCGAAGCGTAACGAATTGTTGGAATCGGAAGATATCAGCGACACGATTACCGGTATTCGCGAACAAGTGTTGGATGGCGTATTCCGCCAGTTTGTACCGCCTGAGTCGGTGGCCGAGCAGTGGGATATTTCAGGTTTGACGCAAAACTTAGCGGCAGAGTTGGGCCTGGATTTACCCTTGCAACAATGGCTGGATGACGATGAGAAGCTAGATGCCGAAGGCTTGTTTAGGAAGGTTATCGATACCGCCCATGCGCACTATCAAGCGAAAGTGGAAGCAGTCGGTGCAGAAAGTATGCACCACTTCGAGCGCGGAATCATGTTGCAAAGCCTGGACTCGCATTGGCGTGAGCATCTATCGGCCCTCGATCATCTGCGCCAGGGGATTCATCTGCGCGGCTACGCACAGAAAAATCCGAAACAAGAATACAAGCGTGAGGCTTTTGAATTGTTCTCCACGATGTTGGATACGATTTGGTATGAGGTCACGCGCATTACCATGACAGTACAAATCCGCAGTCAGGAAGATGTGGAAGTCGTCGATGCGCATACGGAACCGGAGAATATCCAGTATCACCATGCTGACTATGATGAGGTACTGGGAGCCGAGACCGAAGTAGCCGCTGAAGATCACACCCCATTCGTGCGCCAAGAGCACAAGGTCGGTCGTAATGATCCTTGCCCCTGCGGTAGCGGCAAGAAATATAAGCACTGCCACGGCCAATTAGCTTAACGCGGTCGCCGTTTAGGGGTACGCTCAGACTGACTTACCTCTAGCGCGCGCCTTTGAATCCTAACTGACGCCACGCCTCGTAAACGATCACACTTGCCGCATTGGATAGATTCAGGCTGCGCGAGTCTGGTTGCATCGGCAAACGCAGGCGCTGGCTGGGTGCAAATTCGGCGAGTACGTCTGGCGGCAATCCCCGCGTTTCTGGACCCAGTACAAACACATCCCCTTCCGCATATGTCACATCGCTATGCCAACGACTGGCTTTGGTGGTGAGGGCGAAAAGCCGCCGTAACTGCAATTGTTCTTTGCAAGCTTCCCAGCTTTTATGCACGCTTAATTGCGCGAATTCGTGATAGTCCAGACCGGCTCGAATGAGCTTTTTATCGTCCAACGTAAAGCCCATCGGCTCAACTAGATGCAGTTTTGTGCCGCTATTAGCACAGAGCCGGATGATGTTGCCGGTGTTGGGTGGGATTTCGGGTTGAAATAAGACTAGATCGAGCATGTTTACTTACCGGGTTATTTTAAAAAGCCATTTATTATCATGAGTTTGACTATTTTACGGCAGTTTGATTGGATACGGGGGCGGCATGGCTAGGCCTGAAAAAATTCGTCTTGGCGAAATCCTGGTTAGCCAAAAACTGGTTTCGGAAGAGCAGTTAAAGTTCGCCTTGGAAGAACAAAAACGCTCCGGACGGAAGCTGGGGAGATTTTTTGTCGAGCAAGGGTATGCGACAGAAGAGCAAATTTCAGAAGCGATTGCCCGGCAACTGAATATTCCTTTCGTCAATCTCAAATACTACAACTTCAAGCCGGAAATTGTGCGTTTGTTGCCGGAAACACAGGCCCGCCGTTTTCGCGCCATTGTCATGGAGCAAAAAGGGCAAGGCGTGCTGGTCGGGATGGCCGATCCGACGGATTTGTTTGCCTATGACGAAATCGCGCGCATCGTAAAGCGCGATCTCAATTTGGCAGTAGTGAACGAAACATTGTTGTTGGCGACGATTGATCGCATGTATCGGCGTACCGATGAGATTTCCGGACTGGCGCAAGCGCTGGAAGCCGAGATGGACGACGATACTGCGGTAGATTTTGGTAGCCTCGGTCAGAATCTAGCGCTGGAAGATGCGCCAGTCGTCAAGCTGCTGCAATCGGTGTTTGAAGATGCGGCGCAGATTCGTGCTTCGGATATCCATATCGAGCCGCAAGAAACACGCGTGCAGATTCGTTTTCGAATTGATGGCATGCTGCATCTGCAGACAGAAGCCGATCCTAAAATTGCCTCAGCGCTGGCCTTGCGCCTGAAACTGATGTCGGGTTTGGATATTTCCGAGAAGCGCTTGCCGCAGGATGGCCGCTTCAATGTCAAACTGAAAACGCAGTCGATTGATGTGCGGATATCCACCATGCCGACACAGTATGGCGAATCGGTGGTGATGCGCTTGCTGTCGCAAAGTAGCGGTATTCCGAGTTTGGACCGACTAGGTTTTCCGCCGGAAATGTTAAAACGCTTCCGCGCGATATTTACCCAGCCGCAAGGCATGGTGCTGGTCACCGGCCCGACCGGGAGCGGTAAAACCACGACCTTGTACTCGGTGCTGTCGGAATTGAATTCGGTGGAGAGCAAGATCATCACCGTTGAAGACCCCGTGGAATACCGCTTATCCGGCATTAATCAAGTGCAGGTTAACGAGAAAATCGAGTTAAGTTTTTCGCGTGTGTTGCGCTCTGCTTTGCGTCAGGACCCGGATATTATGCTGATCGGTGAAATGCGCGATCAAGAGACTGCACAGATTGCAATGCGTGCGGCGATTACCGGTCACATGGTGTTATCGACCTTACACACCAACGATGCCATCAGTACACCGATTCGTCTGTTGGATATGGGTGTGCCGGCTTATATGGTGGCCATGTCGGTGCGTGCGGTACTGGCGCAGCGGTTGGTGCGAACGGTTTGTGAGAGTTGCGTAACGCCTTATACGCCGATACCGACAGAGCTGGCTTGGCTCGAACTGGAAATGGGGGAAGCAGCTAAAAGTCGTCAGTATATTTATGGACGTGGTTGCAGCCACTGCAATGGAACCGGTTTTCAAGGGCGCGTCGGGGTCTATGAAATGATGGAAATGACGGCACCGTTAGCGGAAGCGGTGAACCATCGTGACCCCAATCATTTCATTAAAATTGCGCGGGCCCAAATGGCTGGCTGGTCTTTGCGCCGTCACGCGGTGGCGTTGGTGGCGAATGGAAAAACGACCATTGCGGAAGCGATGCGTGTCAGCAACACGGTGGAGGAATAATATGCCGGTGTTTGCATATAAAGGTCGCAATGAGCGCGGCGAATTGGTGCAGGGCATGCTAGAAAACAGTAGCCCCGGGGCGGTCGCGGATCAATTATTTAACAGCAGTATTACCCCGCTAGAAATCAATATTGCGCCGGTCGCGCGCAAACTCATTTCGGGTGGTTTCATTGAAAAATTGCTAGAGCCTAAAGTCGCGATGTTGGATGTTTTGTTATTCAGCCGACAAATGCATACGTTGTTGCGCGCCGGGGTGCCGATTATGCGCGCCTTGGGCGGCTTGCAAGAATCCACTATCAATAAAGCTTTCGCTAAGCTATTGCAAGAATTGCGTGAAGGATTGGATGCTGGCCGCGAGTTGTCGGCAGCGATGCGTCGGCATAGCCAAGTGTTTAGCGCGTTTTACATCAGCATGGTGCGGGTTGGTGAATTGACGGGGCGTTTGGAAGAAATATTTTTACAGTTATTTGTGCACTTGGATTTTGAACGGCGCACGCGAGAACAGATCAAGGCAGCCTTGCGCTACCCAACGTTTGTGTTGTTTGCGATCGTCGCCGCAGTGGTAGTCATCAATCTATTTGTAATCCCTGCATTTGCCAAAGTCTATGCGGGATTCCGCGCTGAATTACCATTTTTGACAAAAATGTTAATTGAGATGTCGAATTTCACCTTACGTTTTTGGCCACTTCTCTTAGCGGTAACCGTGGCCATCATTCTTGGAATTCGCTTATATGTCCAAAGCCCAAATGGAAAGTATCGGTGGGATAAATGGAAGTTGCGCATTCCAGTGGTGGGCGACATTGTTAAAAAAGCCACGTTGGCGCGATTTATGCGTAGCTTGGCGTTGGCGGTAAAAAGTGGTGTACCCATCGTGCAAGGCTTGTCGATGGTGGCAAAAGTGGTGGATAACGATTACATCGGGCAGCGCATTGAGCAGATGCGCGATGGCGTTGAACGCGGCGAAACTATTTTGCGTACCGCTTCGGCGGCAGGCGTTTTTACTCCAGTGGTATTGCAAATGATTGCCGTGGGCGAAGAAACGGGCGCGATCGATGAATTGCTTGAAGAAATTGCCGGTATGTATGACCAAGATGTGGAATACCAAGTGAAGAATTTGTCTGCGCAAATCGAACCGATCTTGATCGTGGCGATTGGTGGCATGGTGTTGGTACTGGCGTTAGGCGTATTCCTGCCGATTTGGGATTTGGGCCAAGTCGCGCTAAAAAAATAGCGTGATGAATCCAAGGATGAAAGCATCTGAAGGGTTTACGTTGTTCGAATTTTTGGTCGTGGTCACGTTCATCAGTTTGTTGGGGGCGGTTTTACTGGAGCGTCTCTGGCGCTACCAGGAGCACGCGGAAAAAGCAGCAATGGAGCAAATGGTGGGGGCATTACGTAGTGCCTTGCGTTTGAAAATCGCTGAATATCTACCCAAAGGGCGCGCTAGTTTGCTGCAGTTAGTCAGTGCAAATCCCATGGACTGGCTGGATGAAAAGCCAGCGAATTATGTCGGTGATCGTTATGGAACCGCACCCGTTAGCGTACCTGCAGGGAGTTGGTATTTTGATTTGCGCGATAAAAGCTTGGTTTATAAAGTTGCGGGGCGCCATTTTATGGCTGACCACAACGGGCAAAAAGAAGTGCGATACCAAGTGCGCGCCGTGTCGGACATCAATGCTAAAGATGGCGACGATATTGCCGATAAACAGAGTATTAACGGGGTAACCCTGGTTTCATTGGGTTCGTATCGATGGTTTTAAGGAACCATTAAATGCGGATTTCTGGCACAGCGGATTGATCGAAGGGAATTGAAATGCGTAACCAAAATGGTTTTACTTTAATCGAATTAATTGTGGTTATTGTGATCTTGGGTATTTTGGCAGCCACGGCGTTGCCGCGTTTTTCCAACCTCACCAATGATGCGCGCCGCGGTAGCGTGCAAGGTATGCTGGGCGGTGTGCGTTCAGCCGCAGCATTGGCCAAGGCGAGTTGGCTGGTAGGTGGGAGTTCGGGGACATCGGTCACTATGGATGGCGTCAATGTCACGGTCAGCGGTACCACTGGTTATCCAGCGAATTCTGCGGCAGGTATCGGCAACGCGATGCAGAGTATCGACGGTTTTACGGCGGATTATGCGGCAACGCCAATTACATTTACACCCAATGGGTATACGCCGGGCGTTGGTGGATGTCGCGTTGAATACAATGTGGGCGCAGCATCAGCCATTACCGGTGGATGCTAAGCATTGACTTGATCTTGCGTTAAACAGGTAAGATGGAAGCCATGATTAAATCCGGCTTCACATTGGTTGAACTCATCGTCGTTATTGTTCTTGTTGGAATCGTGGCGCTCATTGCAGCGCCACGTTTTTTTTCGCAAGCTGGCTTTAGCGCAATCGGTTTTCAGGATGCTGCGATCAGTGCAATGCGTTATGCGCATAAACTTGCGCAAGCCCAGCGCACCGATATTTATGTGCTGATCAACGGCAGCAGTGTGGCTTTATGCTATGACCCCGGGTGTGCCCAGCGCGTACAGAATCCGACGGATCATGCCGCATTTCAAGTGATCGCGCCTAACGGCATCAGTATTTCTACGGCCAACTTTTATTTCAACAGTCTTGGCCAGCCAAGTGCGGCGCATAACTTGTCGATCACGGGCGATACGCTGGCACGGTACATCGTGGTAGAGCCTGAAACTGGTTATGTGCATCCTTAAAAGCATGCAATGTCGATTGCAACATGGATTTAGCTTAATCGAAACGATTTTGTTTATCGTTATCGTCAGTGTTGCGCTCGCTGGGGTGTTATCGGTGATGAATTTGACCACGCAACACAGCGCCGACCCACTCATTCGTAAGCAAGCCATTGTAGTGGCAGAGTCGTTATTGGAAGAAATCGCGCAGCAAAACTTTTCAAATCCGAGTGGAGGCTTTAGTGGCGTGGCCAGCCAGCTTAATCGAGCTTCATTTGACGATATCAGTGATTACAATGGTTTTGCGACCAGCGGCATTTACGCCATCGATGGCAGCGCACCAATACCTGAACTGGCAAAATACAATGCCAGCGTGCGCGTTGCGGACACTACGCTCGGCCCGGCAGGTGCGCAAATCGCCGGCGGTAACGCCAAGCTGATTACGGTGACCATTACCGGCCCGGATAATGTGCCGGTCGTTTTGAGTGGCTATCGGAGTGCGTACGGATCATGAATGCGCGTAGGTGCTCAGCCGGTTTTACCTTGGTCGAAATTGTCGTGGTCATCGTGATTACCGGTGTGATCTCTGCTTCGGTAGCCGTATTCTTGCGGCATCCTGTACAAGGTTATGTCGATGCGGCCCGGCGTGCGGAGATGTCGGATAGTGCCGATACGGCGCTGCGCCGCATGGCGCGCGATATCAAATTGGCCTTGCCGAACAGTATTCGTCTAACCGATGGCGGCAAAACGTTGGAATTGTTGCTCACACGTACCGGGGGTCGTTATCGTACCGAGGGCCCGGGATTTCTTGATTTTACGCAAGTGGCCACCAGCGTGACGCAACTGGGGCCATTGGCGAGCGGCGTTGGTCAAAGTATCGTTGTGGGCGATCAACTCGTGATCTATAACCTGGGGATTGCTGGCGCGGATGCTTATACCGCCGACAATAGCGCTACGATCACCGGTATTGACAATACATTGCCCAACGAGCCCGTACTCCATTTTACGGCTAGGCAATTTCCTTTTGAATCGCCGGACGCACGTTTCCAAGTGGTTTCAGGCGCGGTAACTTATGCATGTGAAGGTAGCAATTTAACGCGTTACTCAGGCTATGCCATTAACTCGGTACAGCCAACTGCGGCCAGTTTGGCTGGATCCACCGCAGCGCGCGCTTTAGCGGCCAGTAATGTGTCGGCATGTGTGTTTTCTTATACGCCGGGAGTCACGGCGCGCGCGGGCGTGGTCGCCTTGACCCTAAAAATCACCATATCAGGTGAATCGGTGCAACTGTATCAGGAGGCGCATGTCAGTAATGTCCCCTAAAATCTTAGTCGCCACAGGAGCACGGCAAGGTGGGTTTGGCCTAGTTACGGCGATTTTTATTTTAGTGATTTTGGCCGGATTAGGTGCGGCTATGGTGACGTTTTCCGGTGCGCAGCATACCGCCGTGGCGATGGATATCCAAAGTGCGCGTGCAAACCAAGCCGCGCACGCAGGAATTGAATGGGGCGCCTATCGGGCTTTACAGGTACCGGGCTTTACCTGTGCCGGCACCCCGTATACTTTAACTTTCCTGGGGACTAATTTAGCGGGTTTTACCACCCAGGTCAGTTGCGCATCTAGCGCGCATAGCGAAGCGGGGAATACGTTGACTTTATTTGAGTTCACCGCGAATGCCCATTATGGGGCGGTCAATACCCCGGATTTCGTTGCGCGGGAGCTTTCAGCGCGTATCGTCCGGTGCATTGATGCGGGCGGAGCGCCTTGTTAAATCGCTCGGTCAGGGAGATGGATTCGCCACGCAGATATTGACAGCACCGGGGTAAACCCGATATAGTTCGCGGCTTTCGCAATTTTAGCAATTGGATCCAGCATGGGAACCTTCTCAGCAAAACCGCAAGATATTCGACAAGATTGGTTTGTCGTGGACGCTACCGATAAGGTATTGGGCCGCATGGCGACCCAAATTGCACTGCGCTTGCGTGGCAAGCATAAGACCATTTACACGCCGCACATGGATACGGGCGACTTTATCGTAGTCGTCAATGTTGAAAAGCTGCGTGTAACCGGCAACAAAGCCGAAGATAAGCTGTATCACCGCCATACGGGATATCCCGGCGGTCTTTACACCACCAATTTCACCAAAATGCAGGCTAAGCATCCCGAGCGTATTCTCGAGAAGGCGGTCAAGGGCATGTTGCCCAAAGGCCCGCTTGGCTACGCGATGATTAAAAAGCTTAAGGTGTATGCCGGCGCGAATCATCCGCACTCTGCGCAACAACCGCAAGCTTTGGAAATTTAAGGAAAGACTAATGATTGGATCCTGGTATTACGGCACGGGTCGTCGCAAAAGTTCGATTGCGCGCGTTTTTCTGAAGCCTGGTAAAGGCGATATCATCGTCAATGACAAGCCTGTCGATGAATATTTTTCGCGTGAAACCGGCCGTATGGTCGTGCGTCAACCGCTAGTGCTGACCGAAAATGAAGCTAAATTTGACATTAAAGTAAACGTGCTGGGTGGCGGAGAAACAGGTCAAGCCGGTGCAGTGCGTCACGGTATTACACGTGCGTTGATCGACTACAGTGCTGATTTGAAATCGGCCCTGAAAAAAGCCGGTTTTGTAACGCGTGATGCGCGCGAAGTGGAACGTAAGAAAGTCGGCTTCCACAAAGCCCGTCGGCGTAAACAGTTCTCCAAGCGCTAATCGCGTTACGATCTGTACAGAAAGCCGCCTTCGGGCGGCTTTTTCATTGGCGCGGCTATCCGCGCTGATTTAATATCGTCTTTAGGATTGAGAGAGGAAGTATTCCATGATCAAGGTTGGCATTGTTGGCGGTACCGGTTACACCGGCGTCGAATTATTACGCTTACTGGCACAGCACCCGCAAGCGCAGTTGACGACTATTACCTCGCGCAAAGAGGCTGGCATGCCGGTCGCGGACATGTTTCCGAATTTGCGTGGACGTGTCGACCTGAAATTTGAAGACCCGGCAACCGCCCCCCTGAAGCAATGCGACGTGGTTTTTTTTGCTACGCCCAATGGCATTGCCATGACGCAAACGCGCGAACTGTTGGCCGCTGGTGTCAAAGTGATCGATTTGGCGGCTGATTTTCGCATTACCGACGTATCCACTTGGGAGAAGTGGTACGGCATGACCCACGCCTGCCCAGAGTTGGTTGCAGAGGCGGTCTATGGTTTGCCTGAACTCAACCGCGAAAAGATCAAGAGCGCGCGCTTGATTGCGAATCCTGGTTGTTATCCCACGGCAGTTCAGTTGGGTTTTATGCCGTTGATTGAGGCCGGTGTCGTCGATCTCAACCACCTGATTGCGGACGCCAAGTCCGGCGTGTCTGGCGCGGGTCGTAAGGCTGAAGTGCATGCTTTGTTGGCCGAGGCCGGGGATAACTTTAAAGCCTACGGGGTGGCGGGTCACCGTCACCTACCCGAAATCAGCCAGGGCTTGAGTCGGGCGGCAGGGCAGTCGGTTGGTTTAACTTTCGTACCGCATTTAACGCCGATGATTCGCGGTATTCATGCCACGCTGTATGCACGTTTAAACAAGGAGGTCGATTTGCAGGCATTGTTCGAGAAGCGCTATCGCGGCGAAGCTTTCGTCGATGTCTTGGCGCCGGGCACGCATCCCGAGACACGTTCGGTGCGCGCAGCGAATATTTGCCGCATTGCGGTGCATCGCCCACAGGGTGGGGATACTGTAGTGGTGCTCTCGGTGATTGATAACTTGGTCAAAGGCGCATCCGGGCAAGCCGTGCAAAACATGAATATCTTATTTGGCTTATCGGAGACGCTTGGTTTAGATCAAGTGCCGATATTGCCTTAGATAGGGCATCTTCGCGTGTCTTATAAGTTTTTCCGCAATATTAAATCCAAGTTCGGGATTAATGCCCCGCGCCTGTTGGTTCGTACTCACATCCCTTGGCCGCTACGTATGGTAACGGTAGGTGTGTTGGTTGCGGCGGGTTTGTTGCTGGGGCAGTGGGTATTTGAAACTGGCCTGCGCTTAGCTGGCTTTGAGAAGGGACGTGCGCAAGAGCAGTTAACGCAATTAAGCGGTAAAGTTACACAACTCGAACAAGAAAACGTCGAACTCAAATCCGAAAAACTTCGGACGACGCAGGAAATTCAAATCGAGCAGACGACAAACAAGGATTTGGCGAAGGCGCTACAAAGCCTGCAAGAAGAAAATGTCACGTTGCGCGAGGATAATGCTTTTTTCCGCAACTTATTATCGCCGGATCATGGCCCGGGACCTATCTCGATTTACCACTTTAAACTGGAACGTAACCCGCTCTTGGCTGGCGAATATCGCTACCGACTGCTACTATTGAAATCCGGAAAAAGAGAGCAAGAGTTTACTGGTAGCGTACAGTTTTTGGTGACGGGCGAGCAAGATGGAAAGAAAGTGATTTCAACCCAACCTGATACTGCTGCAGCGACTCCTGCTAAGGGTCTGCCACAGACGATTGCCGTTAAATTTAAGTATTATCAACGGTTGGAAGGCGTATTTGAATTACCAGCTGGGTTAATTCCGAAAAGTGTCCAAGTTCGCGTTTTTGAGGCGGGTAGCGCGCAGCCTAAATGGACAAAGAACGTAACGCTTTAACTATTATCGTAAAGGCAAAATCATGTTTTTTTCCAATAAACCGAGTAAGCCGCAAAATCGTATTGACACCCTGATCGGTGCCGACACCAAATTGGTGGGCGATGTGACTTTTAGCGGCGGGTTGCGCGTGGATGGCATTATCAAGGGCAATGTCACTATGAGCGGTGAAGGCCCTTGCACGCTGGTCTTGTCTGAAAATGCCAAAATTGAAGGCAAAATCCAAGTTTCGCATGTCGTTATCAATGGGGTTGTCACTGGACCGGTGCATGCCACCGAATACGTAGAGCTCCAATCAAAGTGCCAAGTGCGAGGCGATGTTTTTTATAAAACCCTAGAGATGCATATGGGGGCTATCGTAGAGGGCAAGATGGTGCATGTTGAAGGAACCACAACGCACGAAGGGTATAGCCACGCAACGATCATTGACCAATCTACATAAGCATTGGATAATGAACGACTATTGATTGAAGGAGTTTGCCATGAATGCACCTGTTGAAATGTCCGCCCCGCTGGTTTTTACCGATAACGCTGCGGCCAAGGTAAAGCAGTTGATCGAAGAAGAAGGTAGCGCAGGTCTGAAGTTGCGTGTGTTCGTTTCTGGTGGCGGTTGCTCCGGCTTCCAATACGGGTTTACGTTTGACGAGAATCAAGCGGAAGATGATACCGCAATCGAAAAAGGCGGCGTCACGCTGCTAATCGACCCCATGAGCTTTCAATATTTAGTCGGTGCAGAAATCGATTATCAAGAAGGACTCGAAGGCTCCCAATTTGTGATCAAGAACCCGAATGCCACATCGACTTGTGGTTGTGGATCTTCTTTCTCGGCTTAAAACCCGACTTAAAATATCAGCATGACCCAGAGGGGGCGCACGACGCCCCCTTTTTTATTTAGGGAGCAAACATGAACGAATATGTGCCCGGCTTGGAAGGCGTGCCGGCTACGAAATCGAATATTTCCTTTATCGATGGCGAGAAAGGCATTTTGTCCTATCGGGGCTATCCGATTGAAGTGTTGGCGGAACGCAGTACCTTTGAAGAAACAGCCTTGCTGCTGTTGGATGGTAATTTACCTGCACGGCCTATGCTCAAAGCATTTGACCAAGATATGCGCGAGAATCGTCGCGTGAAGTTTCGTATCCGTGAATTGATGCGCCAAATGTCACCCAATGGCCATCCTATGGATATGTTGCAATCGATGATGGCGTGTCTGGCGATGTATTATCCGGACGCAGATGGTTTCGTTGGCGGCGATCATGGTGCTGATCTGGATTACGTACACAACACCTCTGTCCGGATCATCGCGCATATGACGACGATGGTGGCGATGTGGGAGCATATTCGTAATGGTTACGACCCGATCGAGCCGCGTACCGATCTAACCCATGCGGAAAATTTCTTGTGGATGCTCACCGGCAAAGAACCCGATCGCTACATCGCGCGCATTATGGACATCTGTTTGATTCTGCATGCCGAGCACACGATCAATGCTTCAACCTTCGCGGTGTTGGTGGCCGGTTCAACCTTGGCCAGTCCTTATAGTGTCATTGCTTCAGGGATTGCAACGCTCTCCGGTCCACTGCATGGTGGCGCCAACCAAGCCGTGGTGAAAATGTTGCATGAGATTGGTACGCCCGAAAAAGCCGATGCTTATATTGAAGCGCAATTGAAAGCAAAGAAAAAGATATGGGGCTTTGGTCACCGCGAATACAGTGTGAAAGATCCGCGTGCCGTGATCTTGGAGCACTTGATGCATAAGTTTGCTGCCTACAAAGAGCATAAAGTCGGCCCGTTGTTTGCAATCGCGCAAGCCGTGGAAAAAGCCGCTACAGATCGCTTGGGTGCCAAAGGTATTTACCCCAATGTTGATTTTTATTCGGGCGTCTTGTATGCCGAAATGGGTATCGTCCCGGATCAGTTCCCTTCACTGTTCGCCATGTCGCGTGTTGCCGGCTGGTTAGCGCATTGGAAAGAACAGCTTGGGCAGAATCGTATTTTTCGGCCCACCCAGGTCTATACCGGCGAAATGCAGCGCGACTATATTCCTTTGGAGCGCCGGGTTTAAGTCCGCGTTAAACCCAACCAGAAATAAAGGCAACTTCATCGTCGGCTTGCAGCGGCGTGTTCAGATCCGAGAATTGTTTATTGACGGTAATGCGCACGCTGCCTTCGCCGAACACTTGTGCCCACGCACCACCGCGTTGTTTCAACAAAGAAACTAACGCACGAATATCGTGCACTGGGGCATCGAGTTCTTCGCTAGTCATGCCGAGTCTATCCACTAAGGCAGCAAAATATAGTAATTTAATCATGGCTGAAAACATTTCGTTCGTGTACTGCGCCAGAGTTATTAAACCGGCGCTGGGGTGACTTTTAAAACTTCTTCCGGGGTGGTTACGCCGGCTGCAACTTTTGAAGCGCCGGAAACGCGCAGAGACTTCATGCCTTCGCGGTAAGCTTGATCGCGGACTTTTGCCAGGTCACAATTAGGCGTGATGAGTCGCGATAACGTGGGCGTCATCGTAAGTATCTCGTACAGGCCACTACGCCCTTTGTAGCCGGTCATACGGCATTCCAAGCAGCCGCCAGGAGCATATACGGTTGTTGGTTTGGGGGCCTTCCAGGGGTGCACCAGGTCGTTCCAGGTTTCGTCTTCGAGGGTGGACGGTTTCTTGCAGTGCGGACACAGCGTCCGTACTAAACGCTGCGCCAGCACGCCCAGCACAGTGGATTGAATTAAGTAAGATGGCACGCCTAAATCCAGCAAGCGGGTAATGGCAGCAGGCGCGTCATTGGTGTGTAGGGTGGAGAGCACTAAGTGTCCAGTGAGTGCGGCTTGAATGGCCATCTCGGCGGTTTCTAAATCACGAATTTCACCCACCATGATAATGTCCGGATCTTGGCGCATTAGCGTGCGGATACCACTTGCGAAATCCAGGCCAATACCGACTTGTACCTGCATTTGATTGAAGTTTGGCACCACCATTTCAATCGGATCTTCGACGGTGCACACATTGACTTCGGGTTCAGCCAATTGCTTGAGGGAAGTGTAGAGCGTGGTGGTTTTTCCGGAACCGGTCGGGCCCGTCACGAGCACGATCCCATTGGGTCGAGACACCATGCTTTCCCAGCGTTGGGTTTCCTCTTCACTAAAGCCCAACTCGCTGAAATTACGTACCAACACTTCGGGGTCGAAAATCCGCATTACCAATTTTTCGCCAAACGCCGTGGGCATGGTGGAAAGACGTAATTCGATTTCATCGCCGCTTGGGGCTAAGGTTTTAATCCGGCCATCTTGCGGCCGCCGTTTCTCGACCATATCCATCCGGCCCAATAATTTAATCCGACTGGTAATGGCGTTGTAGACCGCACTCGGAATCTGATAAACCAAATGCAAAATGCCATCGATACGGAAGCGCACATTAGCCGATTCGCGCCGTGGTTCGATATGAATATCGCTGGCGCGTTGTTCGAAGGCATATTGCAACAACCAATCGACGATGCGTACGACGCTCTGATCGTTAGCATCAAGCTGTCCTGTGCGGCCGAGTGCGACCAATTGTTCGAAATTCGTAATCCCGCTCTGAGTGACCCCCTCTTGCGCCCGCACAGCCTGTTTTACCGATAAGGCAAGACTGTAAAATTCAGCAATATAGCGATTGAGATCGAGCGGGCTCGTGATGACGCGGCGGATCGGACGCCGCGCGACTTGTTGCACGCTTTCTTCCCAATCGCGCACAAAAGGCTCGGCAGTCGCAACGACGACTTCGTTGGAACTGACTTCTACCGGCAAGATGCGATAGCGCGCCGCGTACGCTTGCGACATCACGCCGGTGACGGCGGCGACATCGATTTTGAGCGGGTCGATATGATAAGCCGTCAACCCAGTCAGTTGCGCTAGCCATTGGGCGAGAAACTCCATGTTGAGGATCGCGTGCGGGGCTTGCAAGTCACGCCATTTCTGTGTGGCAATGAGTACCAGTGGGTGTTGATCGGCGCGTTCACTACGTTGCGACGTGAGTAAATTATTACCCACATCCTTGGGAATGTGACCATCAGCGAGTAAGCAGGCCAAGACCTCCTTGAGGCGCAGGGGCCCTGGAGAGAGGGGGAGTTGGTCGTGAGGTTGCGCTAAGTTCATCGGTCGGTCATTTGTTGACGATTAACGTACGCTACTCAGCAGTGTGGTTTGTGTCAATGGTTGGTACGCGCTAAGTCCTTGGTGATTGCGCTGTGGATTCGAAGAGCGCCGAATCGGTTGTGATGCATGGGGCGGCCAAGGTTGCTTGTCATGAACACTATTCCATATAAAATATGGATCTGGTATATACGGTGCAAATAGCATAAGCTAATGAATTCTACGAACATTTGCATGACAGTAATTCGATGGTGCATGTAGCGCTGCTCGCGCCCAGTTAATTCCGAGGGCCCTATGAAAATTTTACTTGCTGACGATCACGATTTGTTCCGTGCCGGATTGGGTATGGTGCTGAATGAGTTGGGCGCAGACATGCAACTGGTGCAAGCCGCGAGCTTAACTGAGGCAATGCAACGTGCGCGCAATGAATCCGATCTGGATTTAGCGCTACTCGATCTAAATATGCCGGCAATGAACGGTACCGATGGATTGCAACGATTTCGGACACAGTTTCCTGAAATACCGGTCGTGGTCGTGTCCGGTTCGGACGAACTCATCGATGTACAGCAAGCGCTGGGGATGGGTGCGGCGGGTTTTATTCATAAATCCACTGCGCCTTCAGTTATGCTTTCTGCTTTGCGTTTGGTGTTGGCAGGCGGTATTTATGTGCCGCCGCATGCCATGCGGCAAGAGACGGCAAGATTGGTGCCGATGACCAGTCAAGCCAAAGGAATGGGAGAGAACCGATTAACGGCGCGCCAGATGGAAGTACTGCGCCTGTTGGCGCTAGGTAAACCCAATAAACTGATTGCACGCGAATTAGACCTCAGTGAGGGGACTGTGAAAATTCACTTAAGCGCAATCTTTCGAGTGCTGGATGTCAATAACCGCACTGAGGCTGTACTGGCTGCGCAGCAAATGAGCCTGAATTTGGACGTCTAAGTGCCGGATTCATGGTGCACATGCAACGGCAAAGCATAATTAATGGTTGCTATTTTGTGGTATTGGTTGTGAGCGCGTTATTGAAAATTGCGCGCTAAAACAGTCAATCTCCTGGAGCATGACCGAGAATTCCGCATCGCTGAGATCATTAACCTCAACAGCTGAGTTTTCGGATTTTACGGCAGGAGGATAATAATATCCCCGAGATTTTTCCAGGGCGTTTTGCCCTATTCGTGAAAACAGCTGCAATATTCCATTGTGCATGGCGATCTCCATTACGCGACACAGTTTGCGCTGTGTGCTTTATTCGCGTTGTGCGCTCTGTACCACTGTGTCTTGCTCACTGGATATTGCTTGCGACAAGGGGCTGAGAGCCGGTGCACCGAGTGCAACCGCAATGGCGTGCGTCGCAAGATTTCCTTTACTTTTATTCATTTGAGATTCGTTTTCTTGGTAAGTGAAAAACAAAATCCCCATAAATAGGCTGCTGGCGATGAAGGTCAGTGTAATGGTTTTCATGAATATTCCTTTAGCCGTCATGCCGAGTCATGTCAATTTCGATTAGGGCAGTTAAATACCTTTTAAAGCGATTTTTTTAAGACTGTCTCTGACTTCCGCCTGGTGTACATGTTGAATTAAGTTGCGCGCTAATTTTCTAGCTTCGTGCAAACTTAGGTGCAGTTTGGATTGTTGCTGTGCACCTAAGCTGAGTGTGAGATAAGACATATCCGCTTCAACGTTTTGCAGCGTAATATCGATAATGCCTTCTAAATTCCCTGGTTTCATTTCAAATCCCCAGTCCGTTAATCGTTCAAAAGCTTGTGTTCTCTGCGCCGTCATGCGCTATTTCAGGCCTATATGGGTTGCCGTGATTGTATTTTGGTCGATTTGACGTTTAAAAAAATCTGGCAAACGGCTAAGACGAACGGCGGCACCTATTACTTTCGATATAGGCATTTCGGCCGATACTGTCGGTAGCTATTGGCAGGCATGCTAGACCCATTCAAAAAATAGCGTGGGTGGGAGGGATGGCGTCATGAAGCGCTGGGGGATACAAACGCGAATGAACCTACTTGCCGTGGGGCCGGCGACGGTGATGGCCGGTTTGCTTCTGACTTACTTTATCGTTGGACCGATGGAGGATGCGAGTCCGCGATTAACTCCAACAGGTACGGCAACTGCACAGCAGTTTGCGACCGCTGCTGAATATGGCGTGGTGACTGACAACTATCCCTTGTTGCAACAGTTAGTTGAAGGTTTAGTGACGGAACGGCATGCCCAATATGCACTCGTGATCGATGGTCGGATGCGTCATCTCGCGCAAGCTGGTATGACACCTATCAGTTGGGATAAAAGCTTGCGCACAGTATCGCAAGAAGTCGGACAACAAGAGGATATTTACGTCCTACCGATTCAATCGAGCGTGGCGACACCGCTCGCCTTTCAAACCGTCAGTAACGACGTAACTCAATTCGATAACAGCAAACCTAATTTAGGCTGGGCGATAATCGCTATGCCACGCACCTCGTTCGCCGAAAGCAAGAAACAAATCCTGTTGACAGCGATGAGTATGGTACTCAGCGTGCTGGCAATTGCGCTGTTGCTTGGGGTTCGGTTAGGCCGTGGCGTTTGCCAACCAATACGCAAATTGTCGCAGGTGATTGACAACTTGGCGCAAGGTAATCTCGCTGCGCGTGTTGCGCAAAATTCAGGCGGTGAATTATTGCTATTACAACAGGGCTTAAACGGCATGGCGCGTGCCTTCCAGGCTCGTCAAAATGAATTAGAGCAGCGAATTCTCGCGACGACACGGGATTTGCAAGCAAAACATGAAACGCTGGAACAGAGTAAGCGCATCGAATCCGATTTTATCGCGAGTGTGAGCCATGATTTGCGCCAACCCATGCACGCTATCGGAATATTTGCAGACACTTTGAGGCATCGTGTAAATACGCACGCGCAACGCGAGTTAGTGCAGCGTATCGAAGATTCGGTGACGACATTGCAAAGCATGTTCGATGGTTTAGTGAATCTATTTCGTATGGATGCCGGTTTGCTCGAACCTAATACCGAGGCTTGTGATTTGTCTTCTATATTAAAACGCATTGGTCAAGAGTTTCAGCCTATGGCCGAACAGAAAGGGTTAAATCTACGGATCCATGTTTGCCCAGAAGCCTGGGTGAAAAGCGATAGTGTCTTACTCGGTCACCTGTTTCAAAACATTGTGGTTAATGCCTTGCGCTATACGGAGCATGGCGGGGTGTTGCTGGCTTGCCATCGTCGCCAAGCGCATTGGGTGGTGCAGATATGGGACACCGGGATTGGCATCGCCGAAGAGCACCAAACAAAAATATTTGATGCGTATTACCAAGTGGAAAACGCAGAACGCAATAGCGCTCAAGGCGTCGGCCTGGGGTTGGCGATTGCGGCTGGAATTGCGCGCTTACTGAAGTGCAAATTGGAAGTTTATTCGCGGCTTGGACGGGGTAGCGTCTTCAATATTATTCTGCCGATATCTGAGACGTCCGAGATTAATCATGACAGCAATATCCAGCAATCGTTAGGACAATTTAATGCAGAACGCGTGCTGGTTATTGAGGATGATCAAGCCGCGCGAGAATCTCTGCAGGGCTTACTGAGTAGCTGGGGGCTGTCTGTATTAAGCGTGGCCGATTATGATCAGGCCAGCCAATGTGTAGCGCAGAACCCCGGTAAGCTTGCACTCATCATTAGTGATTATCGCTTGCCGCAAAAGAATGGCGTAGATAGCGTTGCCACGCTACGTGCCCGATTGGGCGCTGATGTGCAGGCAATTTTGATGTGTGGCGATACGACACCCGAATCCATGGCGGCGATGCAAGCCAGCGGCTTGCCGGTTTTGTACAAACCAGTGCGGCCCGCCAAATTACGGGCGTTGGTGACGAGTTTGTTGACGCGTGGAAACGGCGCGGCACAATGAACTAGACACAGCAAATTTTTGCGTTGATATTTCGTGCGCTTGCTTCAGCAAAGACCGTGAGGCTTTGAGAGATCGCTGAGAGTGGACAGTGAAGCGCAAAGGGTTATGGATGGAAGCGGTTACACCGAAATGATTTTGGATGTCCGCTCCCGTTGCGGAACAGAGGTACGTTTGTTAATTCGATGAGCCGCTAACCCTGTAAAACCGATTTCAAGAATTTTCCGGTATAGCTCTGTTCGCATTGCGCCACGGTTTCTGGCGTGCCTTCCGCAATGATTTGTCCGCCGCCATCACCGCCCTCGGGGCCGAGGTCGATGATCCAGTCGGCGGTTTTGATCACATCCAGATTGTGTTCGATGACGACCACGGTGTTGCCGTGATCGCGTAGGCGATGCACGACGGTGAGCAGCATTTCGATGTCTTGGAAGTGTAGGCCGGTGGTGGGTTCGTCCAAGATATAGAGGGTGCGGCCGGTGTCGCGCTTGGAGAGTTCCAGTGCAAGTTTTACGCGCTGCGCTTCGCCGCCGGAGAGTGTGGTAGCGGATTGGCCGAGCGTGATGTAGCCCAAGCCGACATCAAGCAGGGTTTGTAATTTGCGCGCCACGGTGGGCACCGCTTGGAAAAATTCGTACGCTTGTTCGACCGTCATTTTCAGTACTTCGTGGATCGATAAACCTTTGTAGCGTATTTCCAGCGTTTCACGGTTGTAGCGCTTGCCGTGGCACACGTCGCATGGCACGTAAATGTCCGGCAAGAAATGCATTTCGACGCGCAGCATGCCGTCGCCTTGGCAAGATTCACAGCGCCCGCCTTTAACGTTGAATGAGAAACGTCCGGGTTCGTAACCACGCTCGCGGGATTCCGGTACGCCGGAAAATAATTCGCGAATCGGTGTGAACATGCCGGTATAAGTCGCGGGGTTGGAGCGCGGTGTGCGCCCGATCGGGCTTTGATCCACGTCGATGACTTTATCGAAAAATTCCAAGCCTTCGATTTCATCGTGCGGCGCCGGTTCGGTAGATGAGCCATAAAGATGTTGCGCGATGGCTGGGTACAGCGTGTCGTTAATCAGCGTGGATTTTCCCGAACCGGAAACACCCGTTACGCAGACCAGCAAACCGACAGGCAGCTTGAGCGTGACGTTTTTGAGGTTGTTGCCGGTCGCATCCGTGAGCGTGAGCCAGCGTTCGGGATCGGGTTGCACGCGTTTTGTCGGGATCGCAATTTTGCGTTTGCCCGAAAGGTAGAGGCCGGTGGGTGAGTTGGGGTTTGCGATCACTTCTGCTGCGGTGCCTTCGGCGACGATTTGTCCGCCATGCACACCGGCGCCGGGGCCGATGTCGATCACGTAATCGGCAATGCGGATGGCTTCTTCATCGTGCTCGACCACGATCACGCTGTTACCCAAATCGCGCAAATGTTTCAGCGTGACGAGTAGGCGCTCGTTGTCGCGTTGATGCAGGCCAATCGATGGTTCATCCAACACATACATCACACCGGTTAAACCAGAGCCGATTTGCGAGGCCAAGCGGATGCGCTGCGCTTCGCCGCCGGACAAGGTTTCCGCCGAACGGTCGAGCGATAAATAATCCAGGCCGACATTCGTGAGGAAGGATAAACGCGCCGTGATTTCCTTGATGATGCGCTCGGCAATGGCTTGCTTCGCGCCAACCAAACGCAGCTGCTGGAAGAACGGCAGCGTTTGTTTCAACGGCATGTGGCTGAGTTGATAAATCGATTTTTCGCCGACGCGCACATGGCGCGCTTCGATGCGCAGTCGTGTGCCTTCGCAACTCGGACAGGGCTTGTGGTTGAGGTACTTGGCCAACTCTTCACGCACGGCCATGGAATCGGTTTCGCGGTGACGGCGCTCGAAATTATTGACGATACCTTCAAACGGATGTTTGCGACTTTGCATGCCGCCACGCTCGCCGAGATATTTAAACGCGATGACTTCTGTGCCGCTGCCGAACAGCAATATCTCTTGGATGTTTTCGGGTAGCTCTTCGAAGGCTTGGTCGAGGTCAAAGCCGTAATGCATCGCCAGGCTTTGCAACATCATGAAATAAAATTGGTTGCGGCGATCCCAGCCCTTGATCGCACCAGCGCCGAGCGCCAAGTGCGGGAAGGCGACGATGCGTTTCGGATCGAAGAAACTGACCGTGCCGAGGCCGTCACATTTCGGGCAAGCGCCCATTGGGTTGTTGAAAGAGAATAAACGCGGCTCCAATTCAGCCAAGGCGTAATCGCACACCGGACAAGCAAAGCGCGCGGAGAAAAGATGTTCTTTGTCGGTATCCATTTCCACCGCTAAGGCACGGCCATCGGCATGGCGCAGCGCGGTCTCGAACGATTCGGCGAGACGCTGCTTGATGTCGGGGCGGACTTTCAAGCGATCAACCACCACTTCAATCGTATGTTTTTTGTTTTTATCCAGCTTCGGCAGCTTGTCGATTTCGTAGGCTTTGCCGTCGATGCGCACGCGCACGAAACCCTGTGCCCGCAGTTCATCGAATAACTCATGTTGCTCGCCTTTGCGCCCGGCGACGATGGGCGCGAGGATCATTAGCTTGGTGTCTTCCGGCAGCGCCATGACCTGATCGACCATCTGCGCCACGGTTTGCGCCGAAAGTTCGATGTTATGTTCCGGGCAAAAGGGATCACCGGCGCGGGCGTAGAGCAAGCGCAAGTAGTCGTGGATTTCGGTAACCGTACCCACTGTCGAGCGTGGGTTATGCGAAGTGGCTTTTTGCTCGATGGAAATGGCCGGGGACAAACCCTCGATCAAATCCACGTCGGGTTTTTCCATCAGTTGCAGAAATTGCCGGGCATAAGCCGAGAGCGATTCCACATATCGGCGTTGGCCTTCGGCATACAGGGTGTCGAAAGCCAGTGAGGATTTACCCGATCCCGATAGTCCGGTAACCACAACCAGTTGATTACGTGGAATATCGAGGTTGATATTTTTTAAGTTGTGCGTGCGTGCGCCGCGGACGCGTATAAATTCCATGGAGAGTCAGTTTCTTCTAAGCTTTGGCGAACCTGCTAATATACGCAATTTTTCCAGCTTCCCCAAATGCCGATATGAAAAACATTGAACGTATGTCGTCTTTTGAGTTTAAGGCGGCGGCCAGTTTAGCCAGCATTTATGGCTTGCGTATGCTTGGTATGTTCTTGATTTTGCCGGTGTTCGCGATTTATGCCGAGCAAACATTAGGCGCTAGCCATACCCAAGCTGGCTTGGCGCTCGGAATTTATGGCGGCACACAGGCTTTATTCCAGTTGCCGTTCGGTATGGCCTCAGACCGCTTTGGCCGTAAACGCATGATTTATCTTGGTTTGCTGATGTTGATTGTGGGCAGCTTTATCGCCGCGAGTGCGCACGATATTACGATGGTCATTGTTGGCCGTGCCTTGCAGGGTGCCGGAGCGATTTCCGCAGTGGTTATGGCCTTATTAGCCGACCTGACCCGCGAAGAGCACCGCACCAAGGCGATGGCGATGATTGGCACTACCATCGGCGTAACCTTTGCGCTGTCCTTGGTGATTTCTTCGCCGCTCAATCATTGGATCGGCGTGCCGGGCATGTTTGCTTTGACTGGTGTGCTGGCTATGGTAGCCATGGTGTGGGTGCGCTTCGTCATTCCCAATCCACGGATTAGCCGTTTTCACAGCGATGCCGAAGCGACGCCAGCCAAACTCAAAGACGTCCTGGCGAATACCGAATTGCTACGTTTGAACTTCGGTATCTTTGCCCTGCATGCGGCACAAATGGCCTTATTTGTCGTGATCCCTTTTGCCTTGCTGAAAACGGCTGGCATTGAGCAAAATCACCATTGGATGATTTATTTGCCGATTATGACCGGCGCGTTTGTGCTGATGGTGCCGGCGATTATCTACGGCGAAAAGAAGAGCAAGCTTAAGCAGGTGTTTGTGGCTTCCATCTCGTTGATGTTGATTGCGCAGTTATTGCTGTCGCAATTGATCGGTCAGTTTTGGGGCATCGTGGTCTCGTTGGTTTGTTACTTCGTCGCGTTCAATGTGCTCGAAGCCAGTCTGCCATCGCTCATTTCCAAGATCGCACCCGCCTCAGCTAAGGGCACGGCGATGGGGGTGTATAATACCAGCCAGTCTTTTGGCATGTTTTTGGGCGGGGTGCTGGGCGGTTTTCTGTTGCAGCACTATGGTGCGGCGGCGGTATTCATCTTCTGCAGCGTTTTAATCGGTCTGTGGCTGATTTTGGCCTTCAGCATGGAGCGCCCCCCGGCCGTTCGTACCCGCTTATTTCATGTGCGTGAAATGACGGCGGACCGTGCCACCGAACTGTCGATACAACTCGCCAAGCTCAACGGTGTTTCCGAAGCGTTGGTGGTAGGAAATGAAGGTATTGCAATTCTTAAAGTAGACATGCGCGGTTGGGACGAAGCCGCTGTAGAAAAACTCATCGAGGGGGAGCAGGAAAATGGCGTCAGTAAATAAAGTGATTTTGGTTGGCAATCTTGGTAAAGACCCGGAAGTGCGTTACATGCCGAGCGGCGATGCCATTACCAATATCACCATGGCTACTACCGACAGCTGGAAAGATAAAAACGGCGAGAAGCAGGAAAAAACCGAATGGCACCGCGTGGCCTTTTTCGGCAAACTGGCCGAAATTGCCGGCGAGTATTTGAAAAAAGGTAGCCAAGTATATGTCGAAGGCCGCTTGCAAACGCGCAAATGGCAAGACAAAGAAGGTCAAGATCGTTACACCACCGAAATCATTGCGGACCGCATGCAAATGCTCGGCAGCCGTAGCGGCGGCGGTAATTACGAAGTGCAAGATGAAGCGCCGATGGGTTCTGGCGGGCGTGATAGCCGGAGTAAGCCTACTGGTGCGCCCGCAAGCAAACCACCCGCAAGCAAAAAAGGCGGCGACTTCGAAGATTTCGAGGACGACATTCCTTTTTAGAAATCCGCTCGGCAGCCGATATCATCAGTAGAGCAGCTAAGCAATCGTCTTTATAGGAGGATTTAGCATGAGTGTGCGCGAGCTTTTGGCCTCGAAGGGTACGGAAGGCATCCAATCCATTTCACCGGATAGCCCAGTCGTGGAAGCGATTGGCATCATGACTAAACTGAACATCGGCTCGCTGGTGGTGATGCAGGATGGACAAATGGTCGGCCTGCTAACGGATCGTCACTTGGTGCGGGCGCTCAACAGATCGGGCGGCAACCTGTCGCAGACGTTAGTGCGGGAAGCGATGGAAACCAAACCGGTGGTTGGACGGTTGGAAGATGATGTGCACGAAGTGCGCCGCTTGCTGACTGAAAATCACATCAGCCATTTGCCGGTAGCGGACGAAAACGGCGTGGTTGGCATCATCTCATTTTTCGATGTGGCGCGTGCGGTGCTCAGTAATGTTGAGTTCGAGAACAAACTCCTCAAGCGCTATATCAAGGATTGGCCGGAAGAAAAATAGCGCGCCTCTTCAAAACCAAAAGCATTGACTATAAAGATCATAGCGGTCATGTGATCTCTGTGGTGAATAAGGTTTTTTGAATTCATGAAAATTTCTTTTTTCGGTGCGGCGCACGAAGTGACAGGTTCTTGCTATTTAGTCGAGACCGATCAAGTACGCTTTCTGGTGGACTGCGGTATGTTCCAAGGCGGCCGTGAAGCCGAAGTTAAAAATCGAAATTTCCCTCACTTCGATCCCGAACAAATCGACTTTGTGCTGCTGACGCATGCGCATATCGATCATTCCGGATTGCTACCACGTTTGACGAATTTAGGTTTTCGCGGCCCGGTGTATTGCACTGCTGCGACTGCCGATTTATTAGGTGTGATGTTGCCTGATTCAGGGCATATCCAAGAAAAAGAAGTGGAGTGGCAGAATTACGCTAAGCGTAAGAAACGTGGCAAATACACCAGTGAAATTGCCCCGTTGTACACCGTGATTCAGGCGCAAAATTGTTTAAAGCATTTGCGCACGGTTGAATACGATAGCGAATGTAATCCGCATGCCCAAGTGCGCGTGCATTTTCGCGATGCCGGTCATATTCTCGGCTCGGCCATTTTGGAAGTTTGGCTGGAAGAGGATGGCCAGACCCAAAAGCTAGTCTTCTCAGGTGATTTGGGTATGCCGATGCGTCCGCTGATGAACGACCCCACACCAATCGAATCTGCGGATTATCTCTTGGTTGAATCGACGTACGGCAATCGCCAGCATAAAAATTTGCAAGACACGATCGATGAATTAGCTGAGGCGGTCAATGCGACATTGCATAAAAAAGGCAACGTCATCATCCCGGCTTTTGCGGTGGGGCGCACCCAGGAGATTTTATTTCTGCTGACCAAGTTGATGCACGAAGGTCGGATTCCAAGCAATGCTCAGATTGTCGTCGATTCACCGATGGCGACCGCTGCGACCGCCATCACGATGAAGCATCACGATTTATTGGATGCCGAGTCGCAAGCTATCTTGAATTGGGGGCGTAGTCAGGATGGCCCGGCGCACATTCGTTTTACCGAGACGGTGGAGGATTCAATTGCGCTGAATCATATTCATCATGGTGCAATTATTATTTCCGCTTCCGGTATGTGTAATGCGGGGCGCATCAAGCAGCACTTGAAATTTAATTTGCCGCGTCCCGAATGTGCTGTGCTGATCGCGGGTTTTCAAGCCTATGGTACGTTGGGACGCAAGCTGGTTGATCAGGTCAAGTCGGTTCGCATTTACCAAGAGCAAGTTCCGGTGCGTGCAAAAATTTATACGCTCGGTGGACTTTCCGCGCATGCCGATCAGGGTGCCTTATTGGCTTGGCTCAAGCATTTTAAAAAACCGCCACGCCAAACTTTTGTGGTGCATGGCGAGGAAGAAACAGCCCTGGGCTTTGGTGCCTTGATACAACAAGAGCTGGATTGGCGCGTGGATGTGCCTAAGCTTGGGACAGTCGTGGATGGCTAGGAGGCTGGTGTAGCCCTAAGGTAAGTACAAGATGAACGCAGCGCCACCGCTGGTTGTATTCTCTAGTTGTACTTTTCCGCTGCGATCCTTATTTTGATGTGCTCTTGCGACGCTATGAGCAAAAAAGAGACCTAACCCGCCGCCCTGGTTTGATACACGCGGCGCATTGAGCGGCGCTTGTAGCAAATCCGCAGGATAACCCGCGCCATCGTCGATGACCCGAAATATCAGGTATTCCCCGCTTTGCTCGGTGGTGAGCAGGATGCGCGAACGTGCATGTGATAGCGCATTGTGTACTGCGTTCATCAGCGCGCTCTCAATTAAATCCCGATCAAAAAACCAGAAGTCGGGCGCTGTCGTTTCTAGTTGGATGCAAATTTCAATGCGCCCAGCAGTGAGATTATTGGCGGACAGCATTAAATCTTCTAAAAAATCCGCAGGTGAGTGTGCGGCGATACTGGGGTGAAGATGGCCACCGTCCAGCTTGTACAGGACTAGCATTTCCGTCAGTCGATCGACAATGCGACTGCAAGCAAAGCGTGCACCCGCGATCTGTTGTTCCGTGCCAGGGCATTGGATTTGCGCGATTTCCTCTAAAGATAGGGTGAGTTGGCCGAGCAGATTTTTGACCTCATGAATGCTGGATGCCGCTAATGCATTGAGATCCAGTGGCGTAGTCATTATGCGGCTACCCCGTATTTTTTGGTCATGTCTTGGGCGAGTTTGTTCACCGAAAGTAATTTCGGGTGCGCTGCGCTTTTACTGCGCGCTACCTGGATATAGTGCAGCGCAGATTTCATGTAATCTTCATTCCAGCCACGCTTATCGATATGTACCAGTAAGGCTTGTGCGGCATTGAGGATGATTTGGAGGTTCCCGGGCATTTTCTCTGCAGCCTCCGTCAAGAGTTGCACTGAGCCATCCAAGTCACCTTGTTTGGCTTTTAACACGCCTTGGTTGTTGAGTTGAATCACTGCTTTGACGCTGCCATCGACGATGGCTGCGCCTTCTTCGCCCATACCGGCTTCGTGGAATAATTGCTTGGCTTTTTGAATGAGGGTCACACTATCGTGGTTATTAAGGACTAGATTTTCGATCAAGCTTTTGGCTTCATCGTCTTTGCCGTGTGCAAAACAAGCTTTGGCCAAATCCAGCGAAAGATCCTCTTGGGACTTGATGCTATGTGTTTTTTGAATTTCTAATGCGGATGTCAGTGCTTTCACTGAAGCTTCCACATTACCCGTTTTTTGATGTACCAAACTTTCCATGACCGAGGCGGTAAACGTTGCTTCCGCTGACCCATTGAATGAGGTACGTGCATCTCGTAAGGTATTTAAGGCTTCGTTGTGTTTTCCGAGTTCCATTTGCACACGCGATAAATTCGCATAATCCTCGGCCATGCGAAAGAAGGAGGTTTTGCCGCGCGCCACGACATTTTCAAATGCTTTTTCTGCCGCTTCCATGTCACCATTGCGCATGGCAAGTTGCCCCATGTCTTTTTGGCGGTGCATGGTTAACGGAGAGGCGGCGACTGCGCGCTCCAATACTTGTTGCGCACGTTCATTTTTGTCTTGTGATTCGCATACTTTGGAAAGTAGATCGTAAGCGGCCATGTATTCGGGCGCTTCGTCGATAATTTCTTCTAAGAGCTCTTCGGCTTCTTGATGGCGATTCTGAAAATGCAACATCGTGGCCAGCCCCATTCGCGCCCAAGGTACGGCGCGCAGATTGACCACTTGTTGGTAAATTTCTTGTGCCTCATCGAATTTACCTTGAGCTACATACAGTTCGGCTAATAAGCGCAAGATATCGATGGTGTATTTACTGCTGTGTTTTGTGAGTTCCGTACAAAGCTGTGTGGCCTCGGCGAGCTTGCCGTTCTCAAGCAGTTGGTAGATGGGGGCGAAAGCGAGTTTTTTCTGCATGACGCGCTCTAACCGGCTGCGCATCACTTCTCCTGAAAAGGGTTTAATCAAATAATCGTCTGGTGCTAACTCAACCGCAGAAACTACTTTTTCATAAACCCGTTCGGCGGTGACCATCACAAAAATGGTGGATAGCGAAATCAAATTGTTGCGGCGTATTTGCTCCAAAAACTGTTGGCCATCCGAGCCATCGCCCAGAAAATAATCACATACAATTACATCGAAAGGTTTGGCTTGTAAGCGGCGGATGGCCTCATTGGCGGTGCTGGCCATTTCCACGAGTACCACGCCAAATCCGTTAAGAATGGCACGCATGGACGAGCGCATGCCAGGATGATCGTCGATGATCAAAACCCGTTTTTCTGGGAAATTAATTTCCATGAGCGCCATGCAAAGAATCCGGCTAAAGGCGGGTGAAGCTCACCCTGAGCATTGATTCTTTAACGGCAGGAACCCTGTTAGTTTTAGGGGTGTATCAAGGTACAGCTAAAGATAATTACGTTGTGCCAGGGGCGTTTCTGGTCCAAGCCGAGGCGTCGATGGTTTCACGGTAGGCGTGCCAAGTTGCGTGCCCGATTAAAGGCAACATAACGATAAAGCTTAAGAATGCAGTGGCGAATCCAATCAAAACCGTTAACCCGATTAAACTGATCCAAACTAACATCGCAGCCTTGTTGTTTAGAACTGCATTCACGCTGCTTACGACCGCTGTAATCGAGTCAACTTTACGATCCATGATCATCGGTAAAGAGAAGGCGCTGACGGCAAATACGATCGCGGCAAAAATTGATCCAACTGCGCTGCCGATGCCGAGGAAGGGCACGAGTTCTTGCCAGCTCGGATTCGCTTCGACAGGAACAAAAATATGCACCATGGCGGCGGCGCGAGCCCAGATTAATAACACGATTAGCAAGACTAAGCCCAACACCATTAGGCCACGTACATGGTGCCAACCTTCCTGGATACAGTAGCCCATGAACGGCTTTAAACCGGCCTCTAATTGGCGGCTGATGGAATAAAGGCCGACCGCTAAGATCGGGCCAACGAATACAAAGCCAGTCGCTAACCCTAAGTACAAGGCAAGCGTGCCATAGCGCCAAGTGAGCGAGCCAATAGCTAAACTGATGAATGTCAAAACCAAACCATAGGTCAGACTTAAGCGCGGTGCGCGGGTTATATCGGCCCACCCGAGACGTAACCAGCGCAACGGGGCAGTCGCTTGTAACGTTCGGCAGGGGGCGGGAAACGGTCGCTCTGTCGGGGCTTCGGCGGATTCCGTAACGGGTTGCGTCGACATGTTTTTCTCCTTGGGTATTTATTACCCATAAGCACCCGCCTGAGCGTAGCGACGCTTATGACTGTTATTTTTGTTTTAGCGGAATCATTTTATACCCATGATAAGGTTTTTGGGTATTAGCGCTAAGCTTGGAGGTGAGTTTTTGATGGGTATTACTGGATTGCGTCTTGACGTCAGTCGCGGCTTTGCGCAAGCTAGCGCTTTCTTATGAATTGCCGCCCGGGAGTTTTCGTTGTCAGCAGCAGAAAATTTAGTTGAGATCAAAGATCTGCATTTTTCCTATAACCATAATCCGGTGCTAAAGGGGATCAATCTTGCTATTCCACGCGGCAAGGTGGTGGCGATTTTGGGGGCAAGCGGTTGCGGTAAAACTACGTTGCTCCGGCAAATTGGCGGCCAACTTACGCCTGCTTCCGGTCAGGTCAAAGTGGCGGGACAGGTGGTGCATGAATTAGACGATGCTGCTTTGTACGCGCTGCGGCGGCAGATGGGTATGATGTTTCAAGCAGGCGGGCTGTTTAGTGACTTGTCGGTATTTGAAAATTTGGCGTTTCCGATGCGTGAACATACGAATTTAGTGCCAAGCATGATCCGTGATCTGGTGTTGATGAAGTTGCATGCCGTGGGCTTGCGCGGCGTGCATGATTTTCGCACGGATGATCTTTCGGGTGGCATGGCGCGTCGTGTGGCGCTCGCCCGCGCCATCGCGCTGGATCCGATGTTGGTGATGTACGACGAACCGTTCGCCGGTTTGGATCCGATTTCCCTGAGTGTGATCGCGAATTTGATTCGACGCCTGAACGACGCGCTTGGCATTACGTCGATTGTCGTCACCTACGATATGGCCGAGTCGTTCAAAGTGGTGGACTTGGTGTATTTTATTTCGGAAGGTGTAGTCGTGGCCTCCGGCACGCCGACGGAGATGCTGGCGTCGCAACATCCTTTCGTCAAACAGTTCGTCAACGGTGATTTTGACGGCCCGGTGAGCTTTCACTACCCAGCGAAAACGCTGTCGCAAGACCTCGCGCTCAATTCAACCCGCGCCGCCTAGTATTACATGACGCTGCCAAAGCTCTGATCGACCGCGCTAGCCGGTGCTTTTAGGCCGGCGATACGGCAGCCCTGTGCGATCGGGCCACCTGGAAAGATCCGATATAAGAATTTAATCCCGCCCTGGGCGTGAAAATGTTCATCCAATGCATCGTGCAAGGCGCGGCCATGGATCCCTTTCCCCTCCACGTTACGTGCGAAATACTCCTGTAAAGCACGGATGACTTCCCAGTGTTCGGCGCGCAGATTTAAGCCTTCTTGTTGCGCGCAGAGATGAGCTTGCTCCGAAGTCCAGTCGATGGGTGCATGGGGAAAATCCACCGGTGGCCTAGGGGTATGGCCACGCAATATTTGTAAATGCGCGTCGAGCATGATGGTCTCCTTGTCAGTGTCTGGATAGTTTCAAGCTAGAACCTATCAACGCAATTTTCAAGACATAAAGGGTATGAATGCCAAAATGAGCGGGGTGCTAAAACAACCGCTACCCGAGGGTGTATTTTTAGTGGACTTGCCGCAACTGTTGCAAACGTTGTTCGATAAAAGCTAATAGATCCGGCGATAGGCTATTGCTGGCACGCGCACGGAGATAGGCTTGTTCCGCGTCGGCATAATGCTTTTCAGCTTGCAGCGAGATACCTAATCCCATCAACCAATTGCCGCGATTGGGCTGCGCTTTGAGGGCGGCTTGGAATTGGCCGATGGCTTCGGCATGGCGTCCGATGCGCTGCAGTAAAGCCGCGTAAAAACCATGATAATCAGCATGGCCACTGGCTTGTGCCGCATATTTTTCCAGGGTTGTTAAGGCGGCGGTAGCGTCCCCTTGCTCCAGTTGAACGCTGGCTAGTGTGGAGGCCAGCGAGGCGACGGCTAAATTAAGTTTTAGGCCATCTTGCAATGTTTGTTCCGCCGACGGATAGCGCTTGGCTTTTAAGAATAGGCTCAATAAAGCTTGTCGTGCTGCCAGGTGCCGAGGGTCCAGCCGTAGCGCCTCTTCGAGAGCGGTTTGCGCGTCTTGGGATCTATTTTGTGAAACGAAGGCTAACGCTTCGCGATAGCGAAAATCGGCCTGCTGTTCTTTGGAGACGTGTTTCATACTCAATGTCGTGTTTTCCGTGCTGGGGCTCGTTTTAATCCCGGGTTCTACTTTGTCACCATTCTCGGTAGCGTCTGCGCGTGCGGGTAATAAAAACGTTGAGATCGTCTTGGTCGGTTTGCTGTTGTTCGGTGAAATTGAGGTCGGAGCAGGACCCGGAATCGGGGTGGGTATAACAGCGCGAGGTTGGATATCATCCGCTGCTGTGAGTATCCGTGCCTGATCCAATGAAGTAGCGGATTGTAATTGCAATGGCTGCGGGGTTGTCGTTAAGGGCACTGAGGCGGGCTGCGCGGTTACCGTCGGTGGGATGGGTAATATCGCAGGCGGTATCGCACGCCAAATAAAAAACGTGAGTAACAAGATAACAGCGATTATCAACGCAATCCACAACCAAGGCCGAACAGGAGCTGTTGAAAAACGCGCTGGCACAGCGCGCACCATGCCGGGCAGGCGTTGCTGCGCCGTACTGTCGTGGCGCTCGTCGAGCTCCAGCAACATACGGTTGATAACGCTCATCGCATGACCATCCAACCGCTTAAGCCCAACCCGATACTCAGCAGGCCCAGCGCGATCCACCACCATTGTTTTTTATTTTTTATGATTGCCGCAGGGGTATCGGAAGCGGCTACGCGGATATGCTTTTCTTCGACTTGTTGCTTACCTTCGCCAAAGACTAGCAGCAAGGCTTTATGACACAGAATATTAATAATGCGCGGCGTGCCACCGCTAGCTTGATAAAGCGCATTGAGTGCGCCTTGGGTGAACAAGGCGCCACCTGGATAGCCGGCTACGGTCAAACGATGCGAGACATAGTAATCCAGCTCAGTGCGGGTTAATGGCGCCAGCGCATAGTGAAATGCGATGCGTTGCTTAAGTTGGCGCAGAGACGGTAGATTGAGCTTATCATCCAACTCCGGTTGCCCGAATAAGATCACTTGTAGCAGTTTACGTTTTTCTGTTTCAAGGTTGGACAGCAAACGCAGGGCTTCCAGTGTCTCGATCGGCATGGCTTGTGCTTCGTCCAGGGTGACCACAACTTGTTTACCTGCGCGCGCATATTCGAGTAGGGCCAGCGTTAGTGCCTTTAACATCAAGTGCTGATCGAGGTCATGCCGAACTTTGAGTTTCAATTCGTCGGCGAGCGCAGCCAATAGCGTGTTGGGTTCTAAATAAGGGTTTGGGATATAAGCGGAGACATAGCGATCACCGAGGCTGGCGAGAAACTTGCGGCACAGCAAGGTTTTTCCGGTGCCCACTTCACCGGTGATTTTGATAAAGCCCTCGCCATTTTTAACGGCGATCAACAGGGTATTGAGCGCTTCCTGAAAGACGCCAGAGGCGAAAGAGAAAGCGGTGTCCGGTGTAATGGAGAACGGCGCTTCGCGCAATCCAAAATGTTTTCTGTACATAATAGTTACCGCAATGCGATTGCGTCGAATTATACCGCGTTATGTCGTTGGAAAATCTGTGTCTAAGGCTTTGGCGAGTTACGTTGTTGTAGCGTTTGCACGTTGCGCTGTGATTCGAGCAAGTTTTGCGACCACGTCTCTGCATTTTTGACTACGGTGGGTTTGAGTAAGATCACAAGCTCGCTTTTACTGGAACTGCGATTGTTGCGACGAAACAAATTGCCCACGACAGGGATTTCGCCTACGCCTGGTACCTGTGAATTGGTGTCCGAGGAGGAGGCGCGCATTAAGCCGCCGATGGCGATCACTTGGCCGTCCAAAGCACGTACGATGCTATCGGTTTCACTCACCGAACTGGAGGCGAGAGGTAAATTCAATGTGCCCGAAGAGCCTAAATTAATCTCGCGATTTTTGCTGGTTACATCGCTGACCGAAGGATGGATATGTAGCGTGATGTTGTTGTTTTCGTCGATCTGCGGCGTGACATCGAGCGCGATGCCGGAGAAAAAAGGTTGCAATGTCACGTTGGGGCTGGATGTCGTCGTGGTGCCGGTGGTGGTGGTCGTGCTGACGTTGGTTACGAAAAATTCGTCAGTACCTACTTTGAGCACAGCTTTTTGATTATTCAACGTTGCGATGCGCGGGCTGGATAATACCGATACCGAACCTTGCGATTCCAAAAATTCCAAGAGTGCAGCAAAGCTGGTGGTGCGCAAGGCAAGGCCAAAAATTCCACCTGTCGTGGCGCCAGCCGCACTTGATAGGCCGCCACCCAGCAAACCCGAGAGCGTGGTATCGGCGCTTAAATCACCGTTGGGCAAGGTTACGTTTTGCGTATTGGTGCCAATACCGGCGGCAAATTGTTTGGCGTTATTGAAACCCGACCAGTTGATGCCGGATTGAAAGCCGTCACTAAGCCGCACCTCAATAATTTTGGCTTCCAAGATAACTTGTCGATCGACGGAGATTTGTGCGGCGCGCAAATAATTTTCGACCGAGCGCAATTCTGGTGGCATGGCTTTTACTACTACCACGCCGGATTGCGGACTCATGACTACGGTGCGACCGCCATCATGACCGACGATTACGGTTAACGCCGCTAACAATTCACTCCAAAAATCACTGTTCGATGTAGTGGATATCGTACTGCTCTGTAAAGTGGTAGCGCTGGTGCTGGGCGAAGTGGTTGCACCCGAGGTGCTCGCACTGCCGGCAGTGCTATTGGTGATCGAACCAGAGCTGACATTGATTTCGGAGGTGCCTTTGCGTCGCGAAGTTAAGTAATTAACTTGAAATACGCGGGTTTGCAAAGTCAAGGGCTGGATATAGATGCGCGCGTTATCGAGTCGAAAATCGTATCCATACAACTCGCGGATGACATTCAGGGCATCCAGTACGGTGACATCTTTCAAGTTCACGGAAATATTGCCGACCACGTCAGGATGTACCAACATGCTGTAAGGCGTGCCGGAGACAATGCTGTTAAAAACTTGATTGGCTGGCGCATTGTTTACGACCAAATCAAACTTAGGTTCCAATGGCCGTGGGTTAGCTAGCGGGATGTCCACTTGCAGCGGCGGTAGCAGGGCACGGTTGACTGCGTCTGCGGTGTTTCGTTTCTCGTTGGCGTTTGCCGCAGCTGACAATTCGCTATTGATTTGATCCAATGTGGTAGGCCGTTTTTCCGGCGGCGACTGGCATGCAGTGATGAACACGATAAAGATCAAAACCAGTTTTTTCATTCCGCTTCCTTCCGTAATTCTTTGCGTGCCCTCGGTTGCAACCGAGTTTTGGTGGGCACTTTGCTATCGGATCCCGACGCATTTGTGTCGTGTTTATCAACATCTGGGAATAACTTGAGTTGTTGCAGACCATTCGACCCGCGTAACCAGACTCGATCCTCATCAATGCGCGTCACTAAGGCGCCTTCCACTTGGCTACCAATATGAACGGCTTGTCCGCTGATCAGTGCACTACGCACGCCGTTTTGGGTGCGGATCGCTTGTAACTGTGGCCCGCTAGGAACGACTTCGGCGTGGGATGCCGCATTCCAACCCAGCGCCGGGCGTGTCGGGTCGGGCAAAGACTCGGCTTGTGCGGCATACGGTAAGACAATGAATAAAATGATCAGACGGAAAGCCATGTTTTATCCAGGCTTAAAGTGAATAAGGTCAGTGTGAGGCGTGAAGTCGGATAGCGCTGGGTCGTCAAATTTACCTCACCCCAATATACGCGCCACGGTAGGCGTTCCAACGTCGCTAAGTACGCCAACAAATCGGGATAACTACCCTCAACACTGATTTCCACGCCATGACGGTATAAGCCCAAGGCTTTTTGTTGGGCGGCGTCGCTCGGTGCCGACGCTTCGGTTTTGATGCTAGGAGTTGCATTTTTTCTGGATTCCAACAGCGAAATCGCGGGTAAAGTTTTGATGCTAATTAATTTTAAATGGGTGTTCTTGGTCATTAAGTCCTGCAACATTTGGGTCATGCGGTCGGCGCTGACCAAGCCTTGGCGTACGTTAGCCAAGGCGGCATAAGCGTTGTTGCGCGTAGTCTCCAACTGCGCAAGCCGCAGCTTGTTACCTTGGTCCGGATCGATTTTAGACGCTTCGGCTAAGGCATTCATTTGCGCTTCTATTGCTTCAATTTGCGCCTGCGTTTGTACTAATTTTTGAGATAGTTTTTTCTGGCGTGCGAGCAAGGGGTCGAGGGCGCTGGTTACGGTTAATGCGATTAGAACACCCACTAACATTAAAAAAATCAGCACGCGTTCGCGTAAGCTCATCGCATCGAGACGCTCACGGGTGGCCAGCAGCTTAGCTTTCATGGCTGCGCTCCTGTAACGGCAGATTGCAGGGTGAATTCAATATAGCGTGGTGGGTTGATTGGCTTTTCCGTGAATTTTCCTGATTTTCCGTCTTGGGATTCGGGTACTTGCGGCTGACGCATTTCCAGCATGCTGAAGCGATGCCCTTGCATGGATTTTTCATTACGCAACCGTTGAATGTAATCGGGAACAAGTTCCGGTTTGAGTGCGCGGCCACTAATGCGCATTTCGCTGCCCGCAACCGAAAATTGCGTGAGCCATAATCCATCGACGATTTGTCGGGCCAAAGCCTGAAAATAGGGTGAGAAGCCGTTGCTATCGAGCAGGCCGCTTTGCTGCATGGCTTGTTGAGCCTGCGCCAACGTGGTGAGTTCTTGCTCCGTGTGTTTGATGCGCGCTTCCAATTCGGCACTTTTTAGGCGTGGGCTAAATTGCTGCGAAAGCCGTCCTAAGCGCGCTTGTGCGTTTTCCAGACGTTTCTCGCTACGTTCAGTCGCGGTTTGTAAATGGGCGATTTGGTAACGCGCATAGCCATAGAATGCCAGCAAACCCAAGAGCAATAGCACTAAGGATTGCACCATGGTGACCGCGGAAAAAATCCTTTTCTGCCGGAGCAGAATGGGATTGTAGAGATTGATTTGCTGGCTCACGGCACGCGTTCCTCGTGACGTAACGCCGCACCAAGGGTCAAGAAAAAGCGCGCTTGATTATTGAGCGCGCCGACCGCTGGGACACGAGAAAAATCGAAGATGTCGTTTAAATCAAGAACCGAGACGGCGACAGAAAGATTTTGCGCGAGGTACGCGCGTAGGCCATCCATATCCGGTAGATGAACCAGCCATAAGCGCGCAATGCTGATGAATGGAAATTGACGTTCGATGTTGTCTAGGGAACGCTGCAATTCGAGTGTAATGCGGTCAAATTGCGTTTGTTGGGCTTCTGCATCGCCTTCTGCCAGTTGTTGCCAGCCGATATCGAGATGGCGTGCTAAATAGAGTTCACCTTGGTAAGTCACAGTGAGCAAACCACCATCTTCGCTAAAGGAGATGAGTGCTAGACCACGCCCCGGTTCTTCCAGTCGTGCTGCAATATTGCGTTGCGCCATCTCTGGAATATCGATGACTTCGAGCGGAATGTTGGCGTTATGGCATAAATTGACGCGGCGCTCAATTGCACTGTTGCGTGCCGCGACGGCGTACATTGAGTGCGTGCGAGCGGTACCGCTACTATCCGGCGGGATATCCAATACATCAATGGTGGCATCATCGACATGAAAATCCAGCAAATCTTTAATACGCCAACGCATCGCCGTTTTGAGTTCCAGGGCCGGGACATTCGGCGCTTCTACAACTAACATTTGATATTCGTGCGGGGCGAGTAAAGTGC
Source organism: Betaproteobacteria bacterium (assembly GCA_024641855.1). Lineage (GTDB taxonomy): Bacteria > Pseudomonadota > Gammaproteobacteria > Burkholderiales > Thiobacteraceae > RBG-16-58-11. The sequence continues at coordinate 68,128 of JAHECG010000001.1, forward strand.
TGCAGTTATAGCGTTCCAGATGCATGTCTTTGGCGGCTTTTTCCAGTAGTTTTTCTTGTTTTCCGTCGGCAGTCGTTACGCCGCACACGGTTACTTGCGGCTTGTCGGTAGCAGAGGTTTGTACATGCGCCAGGCACAAGCCTTCCGGGACATAGCTCATGGCCATCCATCCGGGTTGTTTCTTGGGCTTACCGAACAAATTATTTAACATAGATTGATGGAAATGGAATTCACTTGAACTTATATCAATAAGTTATTGTTGTCAAATGATTTAATTGTGGTTTAACGGGCGGGGCGGCTAGTAATTTTCGCGTTGATAAATCAGTGGGCCGCCTTTGTAAATGCCAAAGGTGGCGCGTGTTGTGGTGCTCGGCAAATAGCTGGGTGCATTGGTGTGTAAGTCCACGCTGCCGTTATTGCCAGTTCCCGGTGCGGATAGGATGATTTGACCGGCGCCATTGACGAAGCTTGGTGACGTCGCGGTGGTTTCGCCGCTATTAAGATTCTTTTGATAGTTGCTGAACACAATATTACCAACACTTAAAATTGTATCGTTGTCGTCGCGGTTGGTGAGATAACCCGAACCATTCCAGTATTGAGTGACGACTGGGATCGGCAGTGGCAGCAATTCCGAACCATGCGCGTTAGACAGCCGCAGGCGACCGTAGCGCATAATGGTCGTACCGAGAAAGCCATGCTCGTTACCGACGATCGTGGTGTCGGTATCCAGATCGTAGGTGCCAAGAGCCGCACCATCGGCATCTATTGGCGCGATGCCGATGCGCAAGGTGTTATAAGGGCCGTCCGGGGTGGTGCCGCGGGTGAATGTCAGCGGTGCACTGATGTTGGATGCGACGCCCTGGATAAAACTGCCACTGGCCGGGGCGGCGATACTCAAGCGCGTCGTCAGAAAAGTCGCGCCATCCACTGCGCCGAACCCCAGGGGATTACTGGCTGTCGTCAAGTTTAGCTTGGCAAAGGCACCTTGATAATTTTGTGTCGTGTTGTTGTTTAGCGCTTGTGCGCTGAGGCTAAATTGCGCATCCAAACGTTCGCCCATGTAAGTGAAAATGCAAGCGCTGCAAGTGGTGTCGGCGCGGTTCAGGAGTGGATTGGTCGGGTGCGGCGTGAACCCAAAATGATGAGCATAAAAACGCCCGACGTTGGTGCTCGGCGTGCCGGTGACGTTGACGCCAGTGCCCAGATAACTACTACTGAATAATGCTGGGGTTAGCGTGATGATGCCGACCTCGTTCCAAGTGAAAGTGCTGCCGCTGGCACTGCCGTTAGTGAAGGCACCGAAGTTGCCATTCACCATGGGGTTATTGGTTAAATTTGGGTCAATTAGCAAACTACCGCTGAGTTTGACGCTTTCGGCTGGTAATTCGCGGCCAAAATTCGGCGTGGTGTTACCGAGCGCATTGGTGGCGCGCACCGTAGCGCTGAAGTTTTCTCCCGCTTTGACGAATTTTGCGCCGCTGCCATTGTTTGCCGCAGGATTGGGTAGGCCATCGCTGCTGCGCTGGATGGCCGATAAAATAAAACTTACAGGATAGGCGACGAAGGAGCTTGTGCCATGGGTGCTGGTGAGCGTATCCGTGGCGTCCAGCGTCATGCGCCCGACATCAGGATAGTTGAGATTAAAAGTGGCGCCGCCATTATTGAAATTTAGCGTCAGTATGGTAGGGCTGGCAGCATTGGTGCTGATCGCTGTGCCGTTAATGCTGACGTTTTGCGTGCCGCTGGCGGGATTGGTGTAGGTGCTGTACCAGCGCACGCTGCGATTGCCGCTGAACGTGCTATTACAATTACTGTCGGTGGCACGCACGGTGGCGACTGTCGTGCCGGTCGCAGCAGGAAAATTAGGCAAGCTAAGGGTCAAGCCGCTGGCACTGAAGACGATGCTGCAACTGTTGCTGCCGGTCGCAGTGTTGCGGCAGCTCACGGCAGGGCTGCCGATCGGTGTCGGCATGACGCTTGCGCTGAGCGTGTAGGTGCCAGGTGTCGTGACACTAACGCTGCCGGTGCTGATGCCGGAACTACCGATGTTGTAGGTACTGCCATTGGGCGAAAGGGTGCCGGTTATGCCGCCGCTGGTGTAGAGCATGTTGCAGGCGGCATCGGCGCAAGCGCGCAGACTGATGTTTTTTACGGCGCAAGTTACGCCAACACCATCATGTTGAATTTCGATGTGGTGGGGTGCAGCGAGGGCGGCGCGTAGGGCAATGCTTATGGTTGCTCCGCTGTCGGAGCTGCCCGCAGCTTTTGCGGTTTTTGCACCTGTAGCACTGGCAACGCCGAGCAGTAGTTCATTCATTTCCAAACTGATACCAGCATTGCTGTTGCCGGTGGAGGCGATATCGATGCGTTCGGTCATACCGACGGGAGGCGTCCATGTGCGAGCGCTGGTGTATTCATGCACGGTGACCAGCATGTCACCACTCAGGGTTGTAGTGACACTAGGTGCGGAGTGATTGATCGAACGTATTGTCGCGGCTTTGGCCGAGACATCGATTGGTGCGGCGGTATCGACGCCACTGTAGCTCAGAATGCCACCGACCGCTCCGCTATGGCTATTCGCCAGAAACCAAGTATAGCTAGCGGGTTCGCCGCTGCCGGCGACGTGGTAATAAGCTGATACGACGCTACTGGCATTACTGGTTTGTTGTTGCGATTGAATCAAAATCCAACCAGAGGGTGGCGAAATCGGGATGGAAGAAGGTGTGGTTGTAATCGCGGCGATCATCACATCGCCGGCGATCGTGCCACTTGGTTTATTGATCGTTAGGTTGGCCGATGTGCGCAGCGCTAGCAATACACCGTAATGTTCCGCAGCCGAGGAGGCGGTGGCGCCGATTGGACCGATCAGCGCTGGCGCGGTTTGCGTCCGGTAATGCAAGGCAATGGCATTGTTGTTCGCGCGCGAGTAATACGGCCGTGTCCAGCCGCTGGGGGTGCTGAGTGTGCTGGGTGCATTTCCGTTGTCGGTTAGGTGTGCCGTAAACAACAGCATGTCGTTGCTCGACGTGGTGGTTAGACTGCCACTCGAAATGTTGGTGGTGTTGGCAGCATATTGCGCTGCGTAGGCCATATCCAGTGGATTGCTGGGATCCACGCCGCGAAAACGGGTGCAACGCGCCATGATGCGACCGCCGCCGGGATGCGTAATGACGGGATTGGTTTCGCTGGCATCGGAAACTTTGTAAAACAACGAAGCGCGTAAGGTCGTGCTATTGCTCAGCGAATAGATTTGGTTCCAGGCAGCTGGCATGCTGTGCGGAACATTGTCGCGTGAGGTGACTTGGCAAAAAAACATCTCGCCTTGTACAGCAGTCGGCAAGCGCGTCGTGAGGTTGCCGCTATTCGCGCTCCGCAAGCTGCCGCTACCTCGATAACTAATCGTTGCACTGCTGGCTGCAGCGGATGCCGCTGCTTTGAAACTGATGGCGGACTGTGCGCCATGGGCGATCGCCAAAAGTGTTATGCCGAGCAGCCAACGGCATCCTGCGGTTTGAATTGATGTTGAATAGGTTTTGGGCTGACGCGGTAACAAGTCTGACCCCTTTAGATCGATGAGCTTGCTAGATTTAACGGCAAAAATACTGATTTATTAAGGGGAATTCTTTAGTTTTGTGGGGATTGTGCAGTATGTTCGCGCACGCAATTACGGCCGCTGCGCTTGGCGCAGTAGAGCGCGCTGTCGGCATCGTGAATGAGTGTTTGCAGGGTATCGCTGGCTTCCATTTGCTTCACGCCAATAGAAATCGTGATCGGCGGAATGATTTCGCCCGAAGCGGTTATCAATTGGACTTCTTGAATTTTTTCACGGATGGTATTTGCCAAATAGCAGGCTTGATTGAGGTCGAAGCCGGGCAGCACAATGGAGAATTCTTCGCCACCATAGCGTGCCGCTAAGCCGGGTGCCGCATGATCTGCGAGAATGCCGCCAACGGCACACAACACACTATCGCCTAAGACATGCCCGTGCGTATCGTTAAAGCGTTTGAAATGATCAATGTCCATCATCATCAGGGAAAGCGGCTGTGATTGCGTGGCGCCGCTTTCAACTAATGCGTCGAAATAACAAGTTAAGCCACGGCGATTAGCGATGCCAGTTAAAGCATCCAAATTAGCATTGAGTTCAGATTCGCGCTGCCGCCGTAGGCTACGGCGCAGGATGAGATTATCAGAGCCAACGCGATGCGATAGCGTGTAGAGCAGTTTGCGCGCCAATTGCGGAGAATGATCGATCAGCAGCCAGAGCAAGTCCTGGTCGATGACCATGAGACGTGCGGCTTCATTGCCTACGACATGAGCAGTCACTTTGGTGTCGCCAAGAATCGAGAGTTCCCCGACGCATTCACCGATCGGGAGCTCGACATAAGGCGGCCCACCCAAATCGTCCAAGTGCACACGGACACTGCCGGACATCACGACATAAACATGGCGGTTGGCTCGGCCCGGCGTGAGCAGGACTTCATCTGGCATCAGGTCACGAAAGGTGCAACTGGTGAGTAGTTTTTGCAATGTGATTGGATCAACATCGCGTAACAGCGCAACATGAGATAGCGTGGAACGCTGCGCTCCGCGTCGCTCCTTTATGCCTTCGGGCACGGTTGAGGCCGTGGTTAAGTTGGGCGCTGCAGCTGCGAGTTGTGCTTCGCGCTCGGAAATCAGTGTGATGCAAGTGAGTAATAAGCGCGTGCTGGCACCGGACAGGTCGGAGCCGGCCTCCATGGTTGCTTCAGTCAAGGTGTCGCGCAACTGTTGCAGTAATTCACATTCCCGCTTTGTTTCGCCTTGGCGCATCAACTTATGGGCTTCCATAACAAGTTTGTTGGGTAGGCTGTTGCTGAATTACGTAATTATGCCACCACCGAGGCAAATGTCGTTATCGTAAATTACGACCGATTGCCCGGGGGTGACCGCCCATTGCGGGGTCTCAAAGACTAAATTACAACCGGCCTCATCAAGGGCGGAAAAGTGACACGTCGCATCTTGCTGGCGATAGCGGGTTTTTGCGGCATATGTACAGGTTTTGTTGGGTGTGGTTTGCGCGATCCAACTCAAATCTTGGGCGTGTAAGGTGGAATTTAGCAGCAAAGGGTGCGTGTGTCCCTGCACGACAATCAGTACATTTCGCGCCAAGTCTTTTCCCGCCACGAACCAAGGTTCGCCTTGGCCACCGATGCCTAAGCCTTGGCGCTGTCCTATGGTGTAGTACATTAATCCCTGATGTTGGTGTACCACGCGGCCATCCGGCGTTTCCATTTCGCCCGGTTGTTTGGGCAGATAGCGCTCGAGAAAGGCGCGGAAGTCGCGTTCCCCAATAAAACAGATACCGGTACTATCCTTCTTGGCATGGGTTGGCAAGGCCGCTTGGCGTGCGATTTCGCGCACCTCGCTTTTCAGTAAGTCGCCTAGAGGAAATAAGCTTTTGGAAAGTTGTTGCTGGTTCAAGCGATATAAGAAATATGACTGATCTTTGCTGAGGTCATGCGCTTTGCGTAAGCAATATTTGTCCTGATTTTCACTTAAGCGCGCGTAGTGACCCGTGGCGATTTTGTTCGCACCTAAGCTGAGGGCGTGATCGAGGAAGGCTTTGAATTTGATTTCCGAGTTGCACAGAATGTCGGGGTTCGGTGTGCGACCGGCCTGATATTCGCTCAAAAAGTAGGTAAAGACACGTTCTTTATATTCCTGTGCAAAATTCACCGCTTCCACTTCGATGCCAATCACGTCGGCAACGGCTAATACATCTAGGAAATCTTGTTTTGCAGGGCATTCCGCATCGTCTTCCCAGTTACGCATGAATAGGCCGATGACTTCATAGCCTTGGCGCTTGAGTAGTAAGGCGGCAACAGAGGAATCGACTCCGCCAGATAAGCCGACTACGATGCGTTCAGCCATGGGGCTTAGCACCTTTTAGCCAGTCTCGAATCGGAAAAATGCTGGCGGGTTGGCCGTTATCCAGAAACCAAGTGTCGACGGCGAAACAGGCGCCAGAACCAGTTTCTTCAATCTGTGCACTCCAATGATCGTTCACGAGGATGGGTGCGCGGTGAATCGGTTGAAGTACTCGATGAAACTGCAACCATCCGCGCGCTTCGATAAACTGTAAATAAGCTGTCGTGGTTTGCGAATGATCGATACAGTCCATGCGGCCATCCACACCCTCTTCGTTGTCATTGCGTGCTTTGTCGTTATGGATCGGGGTTTGAGCACCGGCGATCTGACTCATAAATCCCATCGCAAGACGGATGGATTCTCTTTCCGCCGCGGGGGTATCGGCAGTATCAAAGAAAGTGTTGATGCGAAATAAATCATTGGGGGTAATCTGTACGGTGGCTTTTTGCGCGCAACCGTAGTTGTAGCAAATACTAACTTCATGCGCCATAGCGGTGGCGTCGCCATATTGCAACAACAGAAAAATTAAAAATCCACGCATAGATTTATGGGAAATTGGACAGGAGCGCTAAAGGATACCGCTTCCCGGCGAGATAGTCTTCTAAGCAGCGCAGCACCAGCGGGCTACGATGGCGCCCCTTTTGGGCCTGTAATTCCGCTGGCGTGAGCCAGAGCGCGCGCAAAATTCCGGTGTCCAATGGATGGTTTTCGGCATGTGCCAGAATTTCGCCGGTAAAGGCAAAGCGGAGATAAGTGATGTCTTTATGTGGAACTGTCCAGCGGTAAATGCCGACGAGCGCACTGGGCTGGAAATGATAGGCGGTTTCTTCGAGCGTTTCGCGTATTGCAGCTTCGATCAGACTCTCGTTTGCTTCCCAGTGGCCCGCTGGCTGATTAAGCACGATTGTTTCATCGGACTCTTCTTCGACCAAGAGGAATTTGCCATCGCGCTCAATGACCGCTGCGACTGTGACGTGTGGAAACCAGATTTGTGCCATGAAAGACGCCTAAATAGCAGGCAATAAAAAAGGCAGGGGAAACCCCTGCCTTTTCGAGCCTAGTGGCGGTATTACTTAGCAGCAGGAGCGGCTTCAGCAGCAGGAGCAGCAGCGTCAGCTTTTTTGGCTTTCTTGTGCTTCTTCTTAGGAGCAGCTTCTTTCTTGTCGCCGCACTTCTTAGCAGCATCAGCAGCAGGAGCAGCTTCTTTCTTGTCGCCGCACTTCTTAGCAGCATCAGCAGCAGGAGCAGCAGCTTCTTTCTTGTCGCCGCACTTCTTAGCAGCAGCGGCAGCAGGAGCAGCAGCCTTCTTGTCGCCGCACTTGCCAGCAGCATCAGCAGCCATAGCTTGCAGGCTAACAGCGGAGAAAGCGATAGCGATCAAAGCAGATAAAAACTTGTTCATTTGTGTTCCCTCATTAAATTTAAGTTTAGGTTACTACGACACAATGCATTTGTGCGTGCTGGCTTTAACGCTGTAGAAATACCTGGGTTGACACGATGTGGTATTAATTTTTAATTTTAGGGGTATTTTCATAAAAATAGACTGAATTTATTTTTATCTTGCTGTTATTAAAGGGAAAGTTTTATTTTGTGAAGGGTGGGGTTAAAATGGAAAGCGTGTTCTTGCTTAGAATCTACGGTGTAAATAGTTATTCGGATACCTCATTCCAGGTTCCTGGCATCAGATATTCAAGGGTGTAGGCACCTATGGCGTAGCGAATTAAACGCAAAGTTGGGAAGCCAACTTTCGCCGTCATGCGTCTGACCTGTCGGTTTTTGCCTTCACGTAACGTCAATTCCAACCACTGGGTCGGGATGTTTTTACGGTATCGGATGGGTGGATTACGTGGCCAAAGTCCAACGGGTTCCACCATCAATTTCGCTTGCGCCGGACGTGTGGTGCCATCGCCTAAATTAACGCCACGCTCTAAATGATCCAAAGCCGCTTGATCCGGGATGCCCTCGACTTGCGCCCAATAGGTTTTGGGCCATTTGTGCTGCGGGTCGCTGATGCGCTGCTGAAGGGCGCCATCATCGGTTAAAATAAGCAGGCCCTCGCTATCGGTATCAAGCCGACCAGCGGGATAAACGTCCGGAATCGGGATGAATTCCTTGAGTGTGGGGTGCTTGCCGTCGGCGCTGAATTGGCACACAACCCCATAGGGTTTATTGAACAGAATCAAGCGCGACATCGAGATTGGACAGGATAGTTGAGGCGTTCATTATAAACGCCCGACTACCCTGTCTAATTTTTTACTTTTTAGTTATTTTTAGGGAGTCATGATGGGTCAACATATTCAAATTCCGGCGCAGGGCGAGAAAATTCGCGTCAATGCCGATGCATCGCTTAATGTGCCAGCGCGGCCGATTATTCCATTCATCGAGGGTGATGGAACAGGAGTGGATATTACACCGGTGATGCGTAGCGTGGTCGATGCCGCAGTTCAAAAAGCCTATGCAGGTCAACGTCAAATCGCCTGGATGGAGGTTTATGCCGGTGAAAAGGCGACCCGCGTTTATGGTGCCGATAGTTGGTTGCCCGACGAGACTGTTGAAGCCGTGCGCGAATATGTGGTGTCGATCAAAGGCCCGTTGACGACACCGACTTCCGGTGGCATGCGTTCGTTGAATGTGGCCTTGCGCCAATTGCTTGATTTGTATGTTTGCTTACGTCCGGTACGTTATTTTCAGGGTGTTCCTAGCCCAGTGAAAGAGCCGGAAAAGGCCGATATGGTGATTTTTCGTGAAAACACCGAGGATATTTATGCCGGCGTGGAATGGGAAGCGGGTACGCCGGAAGTGAAGAAGGTGATCGAATTTTTGCAAAAAGAGATGGACGTGAAGAAGATTCGTTTCCCCGAATCATCCGCCATCGGCATCAAGCCGGTCTCGATCGAAGGTAGCGAGCGTTTGATTCGCAAGGCAATCCAATACGCCATCGACAATAATCGCAGTTCCGTGACTTTGGTGCACAAAGGCAACATCATGAAGTTCACCGAAGGCGGTTTCAAGAAATGGGGCTATGAACTGGCTAAACGCGAGTTTGGTGGCGTCGAAATCGATGGCGGCCCGTGGGTTAAGTTGCCCAATGGCATCGTGATCAAGGATGTGATTGCGGATGCCTTCTTACAGCAAATTTTGCTGCGTCCGGAAGAATATTCGGTGATCGCCACTTTGAATCTGAATGGCGATTACGTTTCCGATGCGCTGGCGGCGCAAGTCGGCGGGATTGGCATTGCCCCGGGCGCAAACCTTTCGGATTCGATCGCCATGTTCGAAGCCACGCACGGCACCGCACCGAAATATGCTGGGCAAGATTACGTCAATCCCGGTTCCATCATCCTCTCAGCAGAAATGATGCTACGCCATATGGGTTGGCTGGAAGCGGCAGACTTGATCATTAAGGGGATGGAAGGGGCGATCCTTGGGCAGAAAGTGACTTACGATTTCGCGCGATTAATGTCAGGTGCAACCCAAGTGAGTTGTTCTACTTTTGGACAACACATCATCGCGCATATGTAAGTTTAGTGTGATTTCGGTTCTTGGGCCGGCGTCACACCCGCTTTCCGTAAAATATTGATAATTTCGTCGGCAATGCTGCCGATCTCATCACGCAAGGATTCTAGCGCTTGCAGCAGGTTGGCGGCATCCTGCAGGCGGCTTGCAGATGGAGGTTCTAATGATATTTTGTGGTGCATAGCAACGTTTTTTTCACCTGTTGATCGCATGCCATTTTTAGTCGCGCGTAACGCGGAGGGGGTAAACTTAAATCTAGCACAGGGGGACGAAAATGCCAGCAGCGGTTTTCTTTTTTCCGGCAACAATCCCTTTTGTTTTAAGTGGTTAAGAAACTAATTTGTGGTATCGTGTGATTAATTTAGCGCGTGGGCTTGGGCTCACTATCCGTACAGGAAGTCGATATGAACGCACCAAATGTCAAACTGCATCCAGCAGCGCAACCGCAAGTGTCTACCAAGCGCTATGCGATTGTGCTCGCTGGTGGTTCCGGCACGCGATTGTGGCCTTTGTCTCGTTCCTCAAAACCCAAACAGTTGTTGTGCCTGAATGGCGCGGAAAGCTTATTGCAACAAACGGTGTTGCGGACTTTGCCGATGGTCGATCCTGCGCATGTCTATACGGTCACTTCGTCAGAGTATCGCTTCGAAGTTGCCGGCCAATTATTTGCTTTGGATGAGCCTTTGGCTGGCGGTGTGCTGGCCGAGCCGATGGGGCGCAATACTTTGCCGGCCATCGCTTGGGCGGTGGCCCGCATCGCGCGAGAAACGCCGGATGCGTTGATCGGCGTGTTTTCCTCCGACCATGCGGTCGCAGATGACGATGCTTTTTTGCGGGCTTGGCAAGCGGCCGAAGCCGCCGCCAAAGAGGGATATATCGCTTTATTCGGCATGCATCCCACAGAAGCAGCGACGGGTTATGGTTATATTCAAAGTGGTCAACCTTTGGCTGGTGGAAATAGTGGACTTTTGTCCGAGGTGCATCAGGCTGTACGGTTTGTGGAGAAGCCGGACAGGGCGACGGCCCAAGACTATTTGGCTTCCGGCGATTTTTACTGGAATGGCGGCATGTTCGTGTTTCAGGCGGATCGGTTTTTGGAAATGCTGCAGCAGCACCAGCCGCAAATATTTTCCGTCGCACAAGCGTTAGCGGAAAAAAATGAAATGCTGGCGGATACTGATGTCTACGCCAGCATGCCGGATGTATCCATTGACTATGGTTTGTTGGAGTTGGCCGAAAAAGTCGCGGTAGTACCGGTGCGAATGGGTTGGAACGACTTAGGTTCTTGGGAAGCAATATACCAACAGCGCGATAAGGATCTGCAAGGCAATATGACCGAAGGAGATGTACTCGCGATCGACAGCCGGGAAAATTTACTATGGAGTGCGCATGGTTTGGTGGCAACGCTCGGCGTATCGAATTTGGCGGTGGTGCAAACGCGTGATGCGACGCTGGTGTGTCCGCGCGAGCGGGTGCAGGATTTAAAGACATTGGTCTCTGCGGTCAAACAAAATCATGCGCATCTGACGGAAATCCATCTGACCGTGACGCGCCCTTGGGGGAGTTACACCATTTTAGAAGAAGGCCCTGGTTATAAAATTAAACGTATTTTGGTGAACCCCGGCGCCAAACTGTCAATGCAAATGCATTATCATCGCTCCGAGCATTGGGTGGTGATCGAGGGGACGGCGCGAATCACGAATGGGGAACAGGAAATTTATCTAGAGGAAAACGAATCCACGTATATCCCCAAAACCAATCGGCATCGTTTAGAAAACCCCGGCAAAGTTGCGCTGCAAATCATCGAAATCCAAACTGGCCTGTATTTGGAAGAAGACGATATTGTGCGCTTCGATGATATTTATGGCCGTATTCCTGGTTGATTAGGAGGCGTCGTTGAGTGCTTCTCCAATAGCGATATTACCTGCTTGGCTCAAGGATTTTCGTGCCATTGCCGTAGCGCTGATTTCCGAAGATGGCCAGATTGTCGAAGCCAATGAAGGTTTTCTTATGACCTTGGCGGGCATTTCCGAAGGTTTTTCAACCGCGAATTTTATTGAGCCCAGTTTTAATCTTTTGCGGCGCAGTCCGGTGCAGGCCAATGGATTAATTTATCACGGGCTCTTAACGCTCGGCGCTCCGGATGGGGCGCAGCGCGCTTTTTCCGGGCGCGTGTATCGTATGAATCAAATGTTGTTCATTGCAGCCGAAATGGATATTGCCGCATTCGAGCAGATGAACGATGAGAACGAGAAACTCAGAAAAGAGTTGGATGATGTGCGGCGACAACTTTCCAAGCGCAATCATGCGTTGCAAGCCGCGTTGGAAGAAATTACCGAACTGAAGCAGCACGACACGGTGACAGGCTTGCCACATCGCGTGATTCTCGATATGCGTATGGAAGAAGAAATTACGCGCTGGGAGCGTTCACGTCGGCCGTTGGCTTTGTTGCTCATGGATATTGATGACTTCGGTAAACTGAACGCGGATTATGGGCGTGATGTCGGCGATGAGGTATTGAAGCATATCGCCACCTTGCTGAAACAAGCCGTGCGTACTGTGGATGTAGCGGTACGATATGGCGGCCAAGAGTTCGCCATTCTGCTTCCAGAGACCAATGAAATGGGAGCTTTGATTGTGGCTGAACGCATGCGCATGGATTTATCAAGCCAGTTGATTCTGCCATTGCTGAACCCGATTAGCGCAAGTTTCGGTGTCGCTGTTTACCTCTCCGGGGAACAGCGAGAAGAACTGTACGGACGCGCTTGGCGTGCATTGAAGCATGCGAAGGCCCACGGCAAGAATGCCGTAACCATTGCTGGTGTGGTGGGCGAGTGCGATCATCTGTATCAGGGTGGCTCAATGGAACCGAATGTCGCCAACATATAAAACGATTGAGCAATGCGTCGGCAATACGCCCTTGGTGCGCCTGCAACGTTTGCCGGGCAATACCAGTAATACCGTGTTATTGAAATTGGAAGGGAATAATCCCGCCGGGTCGGTCAAAGATCGACCCGCACTCTCCATGATCGTGCATGCCGAAGCGCGCGGCGACATCAAACCCGGCGACACGTTGATCGAAGCCACTAGCGGTAATACTGGCATCGCGCTGGCGATGGCAGCGGCGATGCGCGGTTACAAAATGATTTTGGTGATGCCGGAACATATGAGCGTGGAACGACGGCAAGTCATGCGTGCTTTTGGTGCCGAGCTCGTGCTGACCCCCAAAGCTGGCAGCATGGAGCAAGCCATCGATACCGCCAATCGTTTGCAAGCCGAAGGCCGTGGTTTGATCCTCGATCAATTTGGTAACGCGGATAATCCACTCGCGCATTATGAAAGCACGGGCCCAGAGATTTGGCGCGATACGGCTGGCCAGATTACGCATTTCGTTTCCAGTATGGGCACCACCGGCACTATCATGGGTTGCTCGCGCTATCTCAAAGAGCAAAATCCTGGCGTGCAAATCATCGGCGTGCAACCGGAAGAAGGATCGCAAATTCCCGGTATTCGCAAATGGCCCGAAGAATATTTGCCGAAGATTTACGACTCGCGCAATGTGGATCAAATCTTGTACGTCAACCAAGCCGAGGCAGAAGAGACCACGCGCCGCTTAGCCTGTGAAGAGGGAATCTTTGCTGGGATTTCTTCTGGCGGCGCACTCGCTGCTGCGCTTAAAATTTCAAACAGCGTAAAAAATTCAACGATCGTATCCATCGTGTGCGATCGCGGCGACCGTTACCTTTCCACTGGTGTATTCCCTGCTTAAATCATTGCGCTTGGTCGGCGCATGCGGTGTTCTTTTGTTCTGCTTCGATGCCTCCGCCATCGAGTTGAAATTGCGAGTCGATGATATCGTCGCGCCGACGTTTAGCCTGCGTGGCATCGATGCACGACTCACGCTAGCTAATCCGACGGTATTGGATGTCCATATTGCGCATGCGCAATTTCAACAGCATGAATGGCGCAAGCTCACGCTGCATTGTCCGCAAGCACGAATCGAGAATGATGAAATCGCATGCCCACAGGGGGTGCTGGAAAGCGTCGAAAAAATAGCAGTGAGTTTTCGATATTGGCCCCAAAAACATCGTCTGGAACTAGTTGTGCAACCCGCAGCAGGGGAACGTTGGAAAACGCAGCTAAGTTGGCGTCATGATCAATTGACGATGCAGCTAGATATCGATCATGGAAAAAGCACGCGCTTGAATACGTGGTTGCCTTTGCAAGATATCCGGCTATCGCAAGGGTGGTTTGAGATGCGGGGTAAACTGGAGTGGCATAAATCCATGTTGACCCGCTTCGATGTTTTGACGACGCTTCATCAAGTGGCGTTTAGCGATACGGCAGGTATGCGTGCCAGCGAAAAACTCAGCGGTACGATTAAACTGCAGGGGGAAGGCAAGGGGACGTGGGCTTGGCATGCTAGTGTAGATTGGCGTGCCGGTGAAGTTTTTTGGCAACCTTTCTATTTTGCATCAGGTGTGCGTAAGCTCGATGCACAAGGCCTGCAAACGGCGCAACAAGTCATCATTCAACAAGCACAACTCTTTTGGCAGGATATTGGGGCAATCAATTTTAGTGGCGCATGGGATCGACCGGCAGGTCGCGTTGCGCAGTTTCAGTTGTCGGGAAAAGCCTTGGCGTTAGAGGGACTCTACCGAACGTTTTTGCAGCCCATCGCCCCTGTTGGTACGCTGCGCGAGTTGACACTAAGCGGAACTGTAGACGGCTTTGTGAGCCTCGATCAGGGTCGGATGGATGCGGCAGCTTTATCTGTTCACCAGGGCGCGGTGATGCAAAAAGAAGATAAGTTCAGTGCTAGTGGCATCAATGCCAATCTTGCTTGGCATCAAAGCCAAGCACGTGACAACCGACTCAGCGTAACCAGTGGCATGCTAGGAAAGTTAGCAATAGGGCCCTTTAGCGCTTCTGCTTCGATAGCCGCAGATCGTATTTCCATAGAGCCGCTACGCATCCCAATTTTAGATGGTGCAGTGAATATTGAGGATATCGAGGCGCGGCATGAAAAAGATGGCTGGCAATGGACACTCAGTGCCGCTGTGCAGCCGATTTCGATGCAGCGTTTCTCGCAGGCACTACAACTGCCGACCATGCGTGGCACGCTATCGGCAGTGATCCCGCAAGTGCGTTATGCGCAACAAACCTTGCAAGTCGATGGCGCGTTGTTATTCAAAATGTTCGATGGCACCGTGGTGGTGAAAAATTTAACCGCCAGCGATCTTTTGGGTCCGACGCCGCACGTGTATGGCAACATCGATATGCGCAACCTAGACTTAGATTTGTTGACGCAAACGTTCTCCTTCGGCAGCATGCAAGGCCGTTTAGATGTGACCGTGCGCGATTTGGAATTGTTTGGCTGGAAACCGGTACGATTCGATGCAAAAGTCGCGAGCAGCCCTGGTACGTACCCACGAAAAATTTCACAACGTGCAGTGCAAAACATTACAGCGCTCGGTGGCGGCGGGGGTGCCGCAGCGATTCAAAGAAGCTTTTTGCGCTTCTTTGATCAATTTGGCTATAGCCGCATCGGTTTAAGTTGCCATCTGTCGCGTGGAGTGTGTGACATGGGTGGGGTTGCAGAAGCACCGACGGGTTATGTCATCGTGCAGGGTGGTGGGATACCGGCATTGACGGTGATCGGCTACAATCGAAGGGTGGACTGGGATGAATTGTTGAATCGTCTACAGCGTGCCACCCAGGGCGGGAAACCTATTGTGCAATGAGGAAAATCATGCAAAAACGAATCATCGGATCTCTGGTTGCAACCAGCCTCATCATGGCAGGCTGTGTGACCATTAATATTTACTTCCCGGCCGCAGCGGCAGAAAAGGTTGCGGATAAAATCATCGACGAAGTCTGGCAATTAAAGCCAGATACAAAACCGGCGAAGCCGTCGCCGGAAAACAAGGGAGAGGTGAAATGAGACACTTAACCAAGCTATTCTGGGTCGTGTTGTTTGCGTTTGCGGGCAGTGTCTTTGCGGCGGCTGATTTGGAAGTGAATACTCCGGCGATTTCTGCACTTAAAGCTTCGATGCAAGCGCGGCATAACCGATTATCCAGTTATTATTTCAGCGGTGCTGTGGGGCAGGCTCGAGATGGAAATGTCGCTGTGCATGATGCGAGTTTAGTCCCGCTTGCGGAGCGCCAAAATGTAAATGGCCTGGTTGCGGAAGAAAACCGCGACCGTACGGCTTTATATCGAGAAATCGCGCGTGCCAATGGTCATCCAGAATGGGAAGCTGAAGTGCGCTCTACGTTTGCGCAACGCTGGATCGACAAAGCGTCTGGGGGTTGGTGGGTTCAGAATGCCGGGGGCGCCTGGGTTAGGAAATAGTGTTAAGTCATCGCGGGAGCAGCATCCGCCGCAAAGGCCCAAATATCGATGGCTAAGGGGGAAGCTTGAGGCGGGTATTCTGCTAGCAATAAATCGTTCAAAAAGGTTAACTCCATCCAGGTGTCGTCATTAAATCCATGGCGCTCTGCGCGTGCGCTTTCTTTGAATAATAAGGCATCAAGATAGGCGCTGGCTTGCTGGCCGTCGAGCCAAACTTCAGTTAACCGCGAGATGATATGGGGAAAACGCTGTTCCAGTACGCTTAGCATGAGTGGCCTCCTGAACGGTAAAAAATTCTTTCGTCATACTCAAAGAGCATTTTTCGCCAATTTTTAGAAGATGTCAAATTTGTTACAAATAGGTCAATCATGATTCCTGTGCTTGCTTTTGATATTGAAACCATTCCCGATACCGTGGGTTTGGCTAAGATTTACGATTTACCGGCAGATACACCGGCAGAGCAGGTGGCGGAAATTGCCTTTCAGCGTCGGCGTAAAATCAGCGGCAGCGATTTTTTGCAACATGCGATGCATCGGGTATTAGTAATTTCTTGTGCCTTACGCTCGGATGAAGGTTTTCGCGTTTGGTCGTTATCCGGCGAAGATGAGCCGATCAATATCCAGCGATTTTTCGATGGCATCGAAAAATATACGCCGCAATTGGTGACTTGGAATGGCGGCGGCTTTGATCTGCCGGTGCTGAATTATCGCGCCCTGGTGCATGGTTTATCGGCGCCACGATTTTGGGATATGGGTGAGGATGATCGCGATTTTAAGTGGAACAACTACATCAGTCGTTATCACACTCGGCATTTGGATCTAATGGATGTGTTGGCGATGTATCAGCCGCGAGCTAATACGGGCTTAGACGATATGGCGAAGCTGATCGGTTTTCCTGGAAAATTAGGGATGGATGGTTCGCAAGTTTGGCCGTCATATCTACGCGGCGAAATACCCGCCATTAGCAATTATTGTGAAACCGATGCGGTGAACACGTATTTGGTGTATCTGCGCTTTCAATTGTTGCGGGGACAACTGACGAGTGAACATTACCAACAAGAAATTGCGCTGGTGCGCAGCCAGTTGAGTGGTCTTGATCAAGCGCATTGGCAGGAATTTTTGGCGACTTGGGAATCTGAATAGTTTTGACTCGGTAAAATTGTATATGAATTTATTGCGGAGCATTGCCCGCGGTTTGGATGGGAGCGCGGGATGAGTGTCATTATTGAATCATTGGATCATGAAGGTCGGGGCGTTACGCACGATGAAGGTAAGGCTATATTTATCAATGGCGCGCTACCTGGCGAACAGGTTGAATACACGATTTACCGCAACAAGCCGAGCTTTGCTTTTGCTCATTTGGATAAACTGCTGCATGAAAGTTTTACGCGAGTAAAACCACGTTGCCCTCATTATGGGGTTTGCGGAGGCTGCTCGCTCCAGCATATGGATGAAGCAGCGCAAGTGTCCGCCAAACAGCGGATTCTGGAAGACAATCTTTGGCATATCGGGCGGGTTAAACCGGATCAACTATTGGCTCCGATCCATGGCCCAGCTTGGGGCTACCGCTATCGCGCACGCATGTCGGTGCGACTGGTGGTGAAAAAGGGTGGTGTGCTGGTCGGCTTTCATGAGCGTAAAAGTGGTTTTATTGCCGACATGCATCATTGTGAAGTCCTGCCACCACGCATCGCGCGTCTAATTGATCCGCTGCGTGCGCTAATTGGCAATCTGTCGCAGCCGGATCGTTTTCCGCAAATTGAAATCGCGGTGGGCGAAGATGTGGATGTGTTGGTATTGCGGGTCATGGAGACGCTCACACCCGACGATGAAATGCAATTACGCGCCTTTGCCGATCAACACCAAATTCAATGGTGGCTACAGACCAAAGGGCCAGATACGGCACTGCCATTCTATCCGCTCGACAGTCCAGCGCTGAGTTATCGCTTGCCCGAGTTCGCGATTGAGATGCCCTTTAAGCCGACGGAGTTTACCCAAGTAAATCCTTTCGTAAACCGCATTTTAGTGCGCCGTGCGCTCGCCTTGCTCGATCCGCAACCTGGAGAGCGCATCGCTGATTTGTTTTGTGGTTTAGGAAATTTCACTTTACCCATCGCTCGTCGTGGCGCTTCGGTCGTGGGTTTTGAAGGGAGTACTTCTTTGGTGGCGCGTGCTGCACTGAATAGTGCGCATAATGGTTTAAGTGACCGTGCAGAATTTCAGGTGCAAAACTTGTTTGAAGTAAGCGAGCAAGATTTGGCCGCTTGGGGAAAGTTCGACAAACTATTAATTGATCCGCCGCGAGATGGTGCGGCGGAGTTGGTGAAGGCGCTGAATGGGGATCTACCGACACGGATTGTCTATGTGTCGTGTAATCCAGCAACCTTAGCCAGAGATGCCAATGTGCTGGTTCATGAGAAGGGCTATCGCATGATGTGTGTCGGCATCGCCAACATGTTTCCGCACACAACACACGTGGAGTCGATCGCGATGTTTGAGCGGACGTGACAATAAAAAAGGGGCGGCTAAGCCGCCCCTTTTTTGAAGGCTTGGCTTGATTAGTCGCGTTCGCCCATCAATGACATCAACAAATATAGAAGATTTTGGAAGACATTGAACAGATCAAGATAAATGCTTAGTGTCGCCATGATGTAATTAGTCTCGCCGCCATGGATGACCTTGCTGATGTCGTACAAGATAAAACCGCTAAAAATAAGGATAGCAAGGGCGGACATCGCTAGTGACAAAGCCGGTATCTGGAAGAAGGCATTCGCCAAGAAGCCGATTAACATCAAAATTGCACCGATCATCAAGAATTGCCCCATGAAGCTGAAGTCTTTCTTGGTAACCGTGGCGATGCCGGCCAAGGAAAAGAAGATAATGCCAGTGCCACCCGCCGCCATACCGATGAGCTGTGCACCATTGCGGAAATGCAGTGCGACTTGCAGGAGCGGCCCTAGGATGACACCCATAAATAGGGTGAATCCTAACAGCAGCACAATACCAAGGCTGCTATCGCGATTTTTGCCGATCGCCCACATCATGCCCCACGCTACTGCGAGGAAGCCAAGCGCGCCAATAAAGGGGTGGGCGCGCATGAAGCTGAAATCGAGGCTAATGCCGATGAATGCGCCGATGATGGTCGGTAACATGGATAGCGACAACAGCATATAAGTGTTACGCAGCACTTTATGTGTGTCGGAAGCCAGTACTGCGCCGCCAGCGGCGTTCGCGCCAAATTGATATTGATTTTGGGGTTGCATTAAGCGACTCCTTTAGTAAATTAAAATTGAAAAATCACGTGTAAGACTACGCAAGAGTGGTAAAAGTTTCAATAGCCCATTGGAACCAAAGCCGTATTGCGGTTATGATGCTAACCGCGATTTTTGCAGGCAAGTATTACTGCGGTTATTGCCAGTATACAGGAGGAGAGCCCGAGAGGTTTAAGGCGCGGCTTGGTCTTGGCGGCGCGCTTTGCCGACGCTTGCGTAGACTAACTTGCATCAGCAAGTTATGTCGAAGCTAAAACCAGCGCAGTGGACAGTATTTAGGAGGTGTGGCCGAGTGGTTTAAGGTATGGCTTGGTCTTGGCGGCGCGCTTTGCCGACGCTTGCGTAGACTAACTTGCATCAGCAAGTTATGTCGAAGCTAAAACCAGCGCAGTGGACAGTATTTAGGAGGTGTGGCCGAGTGGTTTAAGGCACTGGTCTTGAAAACCAGCGAAGGGGAGACTCTTCCGTGAGTTCGAATCTCACCGCCTCCGCCAACGTTATGAAATGGCCCAATCGGGCCATTTCGCATTTTCATCGATGCAAAATCATGTTGTAATTCGGTTAAGTTTAATTGGATTCCAACCTGTTTCCACAGGAACGAAGGAGAAAACAATGCTAAAAGAGTTTAAGGCATTCGCCATGCGCGGCAATGTAGTCGATATGGCGGTTGGGATCATCATCGGCGCTGCGTTTGGCGCCATTGTTAAATCGCTAGTGGATGATGTGATTATGCCGCCGATCGGCATGTTGCTGGGTAATGTTGATTTTTCTAATTTATTCGCTGTTCTGAAGGATGGCGCCTCAATTACTGCACCCTATGCTTCGCTGGCCGAGGCTAAAAAAGCAGGCGCAGTCACGATCAACTATGGCTTGTTCATCAATAGCGTCATCAGTTTTTTGATCGTCGCTTTCGCGGTATTCATGCTGATTAAAAACCTTAATCGACTGAAGAAAGACGAAGTGCCAACGGCGCCCGCCACAAAAGAATGTCCTTTCTGCGCATCGAATATTGCGATTAAAGCGACGCGATGCGCGCACTGCACCTCTGAGCTGCCATGACTATTTGCGGCACGTTAGCTTAACCATATAATTTCATTTATATATTTCGGATCGTGTGACATCCGGAAATATACTTAAATCTGTATTTTCACTGTAACACCGTATGTTAATACGGTGTTGTGTGTGATCTATCGCGTTGCCCCGGCGCCGAGCTGGCGGCGAAACACCGATTTTAAGTGGATAGGGACGCTACTGAATCGATGCGCTATTACCTGCCACATGACAAGTTGGGATGCGGCTCGCATCATTTTGCATCTAAAGTCGGCTTACGTCTGTCCGTTATACCTATAGGTAACGAGAGTTGGTTTTCCCGTGAGATTGCTTACTGATTTTGCGGCCCTAGTGTAGGTACAGAGAGCATGACGGCTCAAATTCTGATGGTGGGTGATATCGGTATTTAGGGCATGCGGTTTGACCATCGTTGGAAACACGGGCGTGTTTCCGTGACCACGCTAATTTCAAACACGAAGTGTACACACAGTGAGTGGCTAAAAATAAGCCGTACATTGCAGGATAAATAGATGCGAAGTCTTTATCAACGATTGTGCTGGGTGGTTTGCCTCTTGTTGCAGGCAACGGTAGTGCAAGCGCAGGCACCCGTTTTTTATTTCAGTGTATTGAATCAGCGTAGTGCAACATTGATTGCACAGCATTGGAATCCGATTTTGGCTTACGTGTCGAAAAAAGCCGATGTGGATTTAAAGCTAAAGATTGGTAAGACCGCACCAGAAACGACTGCACTGACGATCCGAGGTGAGGCCCAGTTTGCGTACACGAATCATCTCTTTTCACCGGAGCGGATAAAGTTGGGTTGGCGTGTGATTGCGCGGCCAGATACGGACGGAATTCGCGGGCAGTTGGTGGTGGGTAAAGCTGCATCAATTCAGGAGTTAGCGGAATTGGAAGGGCGGTATGTTGCCTTTCCTTCAAAAGAATCCTTCGTGGGTTATAAGGTGGTGATGAACGAACTGTTGCGCAAGGGGGTTCATGTCATGCCTCTATTTGCGGGAAATCAAGAGGGCGCCATTGGTCTACTAAAAAGTGGCAAGGCGATAGCCGCTGGGGTAAACGAAGACGTCATGTTGGCATTTTCGAATCGTGAATCGTTTCAATATCGTGTGTTATGGGCGTCAGAAAGCTTCAACGATTTAGCGGTGATGGCCAATCCTAATTTGGTGCCAGCGTCGATCATCCGCGCCGTGCAAAAAGCCTTTGTGGAAATGCGAAATGACGCTGAAGGAAAGAAAATTTTAGCGCATGCAGCGGCGACATTAAAAATCGAACAAAGCTATGGATTTTTGATGGCGGAAGATCAAGCGTATGAGAATTACCGAAGATTTTATCGCGATAGCCTGCTCAAGGAATAAACGTGTTCGGAGTAAAATTTAACAAAATTAGTTTGTTGACGCGGCTGCTCGTGGCGACGGGTTTTATTTTATTGGTGATGTATCCTTTGGCGACATCCCTATTTATTGCATCCGAAGTTCGGTTGTATCGCAGTTTAGTTGCGGGTCAAACTGATGCGACTTTAGAGTCCATTACGCATGCAGTCACAGAGCAAGCCGTGATCGGTGACTATACGGCCATCGAGCAACAATTAAAGGCCCGTGTGGCCCACGTGCCATTCTTCGCCTTCTCTTTTACAGACCCGGATGGTGGGAAAGTCAGAGTGCAAGCAGCGCCGCCGACATTAACTAGTCCGACTTGGTTTCGGCGCGCGCTTTCATTGCCAGATGGGGTAATTGAAAAACAAGTGATCCTAGGGGGCGTGCAATACGGTACGTTGCGGGCATCTGTTTCGCACATCCAATTCATTAATCAAGCCTGGACTGATGTACTCAGTCAATTGACCATAATCGGATTGGCGATTTTCGTCTTATTTGGGGTGATGGCGGCCACCTTGCGGCATGGATTATTACCGCTGCAAATTGTTACCGGCATGGCGCATCGTTTAAAGAAGGGCGATTACCAAGGGGCGGTATTTTCGTCAAACAATACAGCACCAGAAATTCGAGAAACAATCGAAACATTTAATGCGGCTGTTTGCCGTGAGGCGTGGTTAGCGGATTTCGCCGAAATTATTTCACAACGCAATAAGGCGCACCACAGAATTGATGATGTGCTTCGATTGGTGTGTAGGCGCTTACAGATTGATGTTGCCTGTATTAGTTTTCGCGAAGCGGATGGTTTGCTGCAAGTGCCGGCAGTGTATACGGCATCTCGACGTCCACGGATGGAAGATTGGTTAAACTTGTCAGATACGGTTATCGAGCGATCTCGGATGGTACGTGCAGTACGGCAGACCGATAGAGACTCCTTTGTTTATGTGGGATTGCCGGCGCCAATTGGCGCTACGCTGACAGGCGTATTGAATTTATTTCGATTCGATGCAGAGCAATTAGACATTAGTCGAACACAGATGGAGTTACTTGAACTGTGCGCACATTGGATTGGCGTGACGCTGGCGGAAGAAATACAAGAACAAATGATGTCGGAGCAGAAAGAGCGTGCGGAAGCGGTGCTCAATAATGCGCGTGAAGCGATCATCCTGATTAATGAAGATGCACGTGTTGTTTCTTTCAATCCAGCAGCCGAGGAGATGTTTGGATATCGTTCGGAAGCGATCCAGGGAGGAGAGATTTGTCAGCTTTTTCCCAAGTTGACGACAGATGCGACTTGCTGTCATTTGGATCGTGGTATTCACAAAATTGTCGAGGAAATGCAGCAACATATATATGGGCTGCGCGCGGATGGCTCGGAGTTTCCAATAGAAATTAGCTTCACTGCGGTGCGCGGAATGCGCGAGCACATGGGGGTGGCCGTGATTCGCGATATTACGGAGCGGTTGGCGGCTGAGCAAGTGGTGCGCCGTAGCGAGTCACGCTTACGGCGGGCACAGCGTGTTGCGCAGATTGGGGAGTGGGAGTATTCGCCAATGTATGGCGAATTGATTTGGTCCAAAGAGCTAAGTGAAATATTCGGATTATCGGCGCACACGCCTGTTGCTTATAACCAAGTTATAACAATGATTCATCCCGATGATCGGGAACGCATGGCGCTGGCGTTTGCGGCGGCGGTGGAAAATGGCGGCATCGTGGAAGGTGAGTTTCGTATTTTGCGCCCCGACCAGACCTTGCGGCATGTCAGTGTTTTTGGCGAGCCGTCTTTTGATGATCAAGGCCGACGCAGCAGTCTGTTTGGTGTGATGCAAGATATCACCGAACGTAAACGAGTCGAAGCGAAAGCGCAAACAGCGTTGGTGGATCAATTAGCTGCGGAGGCGCGCAATCGTTCCAAGAGCCAGTTTTTGGCAAATGTTAGTCATGAATTGCGCACGCCACTAAATGCCATTCTTGGGTATAGTGAAATCATCGAAGATGAAGCGCAAATAGCAAATCAACCTGAAATTGTTGAAGATTCAAAACGTATACAACAGGCCGGTATCCATTTATTGGCATTGATCAATGGCATGCTGGATTTGTCCAAAATTGAGGCGGGTCGGATGGATTTGTATTGCGACCGTTTCGACGTTAATGCATTACTCAACGAAGTGGCCGCGACGGTTGCGCCCTTAGCCGCTAAAAATGCGAATCACTTTAGCGTTATACGGGATGCTAAGGTTACTGAGATGTACACCGATAGCGTAAAGTTAAGACAGATATTATTTAACTTAATTGGCAATGCCTGCAAATTTACAGAGCAAGGCCGGATTACGTTAACTGTCCAGCAAATGAAGCAGGATGGTCAAGCGTGGATCGCACTAGTGGTTAAAGATACGGGTATCGGTATGAATGGCGCCCAACTACAACGCTTGTTCGAGCCCTTCATTCAAGCCGACGCATCCACAACGCAAAAGTATGGTGGCACAGGTTTGGGGCTTGTGATTAGCCAACATTTTTGCCGGTTAATGGGTGGCGCTATAAGCGTAGAAAGCCACGTTGGAACGGGTTCAGTGTTTACCGTGAAGCTACCGGTTGAGGTACCGGCATTGAAACCGGTAGTCAGCGAGCATGGCCAATATAGCAGCCAAAATAACTACTAGGAAGTATTCAGCAGTCTCCGAATGATTAAGCTGCTGCTTTAATATCGGTGCGATTGCGGCCAGTTCGCTTGGCGTCTAGAAGGGCTTGATCGGCGCGTGCCAGCGCCGCATTCTCAGATTGATCATGGCGACTATATTCAGATAGGCCGCCACTCCAACTGACCGTATGCATGACGTCCGGCTTTAACGCAATTTGCTGTGGAAGTTTTTCGCGTAAGCGCTGTGCTAACTCGTTGGCTTTAGCTAAAGGGGTGTTGGGGAATATCACACAAAATTCGTCGCCCCCCAAGCGCGCGACGAAATCACTGCCACGTAAATTATCTTTAAGCGCCTTGCCGAACTGCACGATGAGCTGGTCTCCGGCCTCGTGTCCGTAGGTGTCATTGACCTGTTTAAAATTGTCGATGTCGAGAATTAGAAGGCTATGCGCCCATCCCTCATGGACGCGTGCAAATACGTCACGCTGCTTGGCTTCGAAACTACGTCGGTTATTGACTTGCGAAAGATGGTCTGTCTCGGCTGAGTTGAGCGTGCGCAGATGTTTCCCAACCATTAATTTCCCGAGTTGATACATCAATTGGTAACCGTTTTTAAGCTCCTTAAGCGCGATGGGATATTGCTTGCGCATGCGGTCGTGCGAGATATCGGAAAAAAGCTTTGCCAGTGCGCTTAGGTCCCGCTGTAGTGCGCGGTTAGATAGTTTGTAGGTCACGGCAAAGATGGCAATGATGAGCAGTATGAGTCCTATTCCAATACTCAGGAAAGAACGTAGCGGATTGCTAGTAAGACTGCCTGTCGTTGGGGTAGTCCAAATGGCTAAGCGCCAAGGCGTGTTCTTTAATAAAATAGTTTCGGGAACACCTTGAATTTTTAATCTCTCATTGCCGCGCTTGAGTACAACATCGGTAACGCCATTCACTTGTTGTAATTCAGCATAGCCGTCGATCAAGGGGGTTTGTTCAAACAGTTGACGTATTTCGTTGAGATGGCGCGCCGCAAAAACATAACCGATAATTTGGCCACTGGCATCACGAACCGGCTCAGTGAGTGTTAGTAGCGGTGAATCAGCTCGCAAGTTAGCCGCGTCATTTTTTCCTGAACGAGCTGTTTCGATTAAGTGTAGTTGGCGCGCGCTGAGGATGCTGGAGATAGGCTTTTGTCCGCTGGCTTGGTCGCTATTCAGGATGTGAATTTCCCCCAAATTTGGATGCAAACTGATGATCCCCGCCAATTGATCGCGACGTTCTGTTTCATCTCGTGTTTGGAGTAGGCGTAGCGTCAGTGGTGATTGCGCGATGGCTTGCGTGGCACGGCTCCAGTCGCCTGCGATGGCGCTCACTTGGCTGGCGAGCAGTTGCCCCGCATAGGCCGGGGTACGTTGACCGAGTACTTGTTCGTGATTTTGCGCGATACGATAGAGGACTATCCCTGAAATGCAGACGAGTGCCAATATCGCAAGCAATGCCGCGAACGTATATCTTGCTAAAGAAGACTGCATACACTGCTCCGGTCCCGTGAGACGAGGATGTTAATGCGCGAATCTGTTAGCTAGCATGCTTGGGTGCCAGCTTTTATTTTATAGTTTAATGCTTTCCGGTACTGCCAAAACCACCACTGCCGCGTTCGCTTTCGTCGAATGCGCTGACAACGTTGAAATCGACACGGGCTACCGGCACGATTACGAGTTGCGCGATGCGTTCCATCGGGTTGATCGTGAACGTCGTTTGTCCGCGATTCCAACACGACACGAAAAGTTGTCCTTGGTAATCGGAGTCGATCAAGCCAACCAAATTACCCAGCACGATGCCATGCTTATGGCCCAGTCCCGAGCGCGGTAAGATGAGCGCGGCGTAGCCAGGATCCGCGATATGGATGGCCATTCCGGTGGGAATCAGTTCGGTTTTTCCGGGCTCGAGTACGCAAGGGTCAGTCGTACAGGCGCGTAAATCTAAGCCGGCGGAGCCCGGTGTGGCATACGCAGGGATTTGATCCTGGATACGTGGATCTAGGATCATGAGGTCAATTTTTTGCACGGAGATTGCGCTTTCTTTGGGTTTCGATCTTGCTGCTTTTGCGCGCAAGTTTTTATGCGCTAATTATGCCGTAGCTATGGATTGGCGAAAAGCGATGTGTCGGGGCTGTGCTTTACAACATCTCTGAGATATGTGCGATAACTTGGCGCGCAAGAACAAGTTTTTGAGCGCGCGGCAAAAGCTTGCTGGCGTTGAAATCAATCAAAATAAGTTCGGATTCGTCCTGTCCTAAGGCATTTTGCGCACGATTGGCAACGATCAACGGAATGTTTTTATGTTGGCGCTTGGTTTGTGCGTGGGCCGCGATATTTTCAGTTTCTGCAGCAAATCCCACACAGAACGGTGGTTTGGGGCGTGCCGCGACTTGTGCCAGGATATCCGGATTTGGCGTCAGCAATAGCGTTGGTGCGGTTTCTGTTTTCTTCAGTTTTTGTTCTGCGGTTTGCGCAACGCGATAATCGGCCACCGCAGCTACGCTGATGAAGATTGAAATGGGTTCGATTTCGCGCATAACAGCAGCTTGCATTTCTTCGGCACTTGAGACTTGGATCGCGCGCGCGTGCGGTGGCAATGCAAGCGCGGTAGGGCCGGTAATCAAAACCACGTCTGCGCCAGCTTCCCAGGCGGCGCGCGCTAGGGCATAACCCATTTTTCCGGAAGACAGATTTGTGATGCCGCGCACCGGATCAATGGCTTCATATGTCGGGCCGGCGGTCACCATGACACGTTGCCCGGCGAGGCATTTGGGTTGGAATAAAGCTTCCAATTCAATCAGCAAGGCGGCTGCTTCTTGCATCCGCCCCATTCCGACTTCACCGCAGGCTTGAGCGCCACTAGCAGGCTCGAATAAGGTAACGCCATCGAGGCGTAGTTGCGCCAAATTGCGCTGAGTGGCGGGGTTGTCCCACATTTGTTTATTCATGGCGGGTGCAACCGCCAAGGGACAGGCGCGTGCTAGGCATAGCGTGGAGAGTAAATCGTCAGCCAATCCATGTGCGAGCTTAGCGATAAAGTTAGCGCTGGCAGGGGAAATCAAAATAATGTCCGAGGCTCGCGATACCTCGATGTGCGCCATGCCATTGCCAGCATCCCCATCCCATAAACGCGTTAATACCGGCTTGCCGGACAATGCTTGAAAAGTCGCTGGCCCGACGAAATGCGTCGCAGCTTCGGTCATGACCACCTGCACTTCGTGTCCTGCTTTAACTAGTAGGCGTGTCAATTCTGCAGCTTTATAAGCCGCAATACCACCGGTGACACCGAGCAATATGCGTTTGGAATTTATTTGCGTCATAATAGAAAGCATTTTACGGGAAAGAGGTAGGCATGGCGATTACCGACTGGCCAACGCAAGAACGGCCACGCGAACGTTTGCGGGCACAGGGTGCGCAAGCGTTGTCCGATGCGGAGCTACTGGCGATTTTTTTACGCACTGGAATTAGCGGAAAAAGCGCCGTTGATCTGGCGCGCGAATTACTGCAGTGCTTTGGGAGTCTGACGGCTTTGTCGCATGCCAGCGAGGAGGCTTTTTGTGCCGTCCCTGGATTAGGCCCGGCAAAATATGCGCAACTGCAAGCGGTGATGGAAATGGCGCGGCGGGCGCTGACAGAACAAGCCAAACAACGCGACGCGCTCACTTCACCACAGGCTGTGCGTGATTATTTACGCTTGCAGTTGGGTGGTCGTGAATATGAAGTCTTTATGGCGGTCTTCCTGGATACACAAAATCGGGTGATTGCGATGGAGGAATTGTTTCGTGGTTCGCTCAGGGAAACCAGCGTTCATCCGCGCGAAGTGGTGAAGCGCGCTTTGCATCTGAATGCCTCGGCGTTAATTTTTGCGCATAACCATCCTTCAGGGGTGGCAGAGCCGAGTCGCGCTGACGAGGCGATTACACAGGTATTGAAGCAAGCTTTGGCGCTGGTGGATGTGCGTGTGTTAGACCACTTTATAGTGGCTTCAGGCGGCGGCGTGTCGTTGGCAGAGCGAGGGTTGATTTAAGCAATGGAGCGACAGCGTCGGTCGATTTGAAGCGCTGTCGCCCATAGAAAATAAGTGTTATTCGATTTTGCGTGAGATCTCGATCTGCACGTTTTTTGCACCAAGTTTTACGGGTGCGCTGACCCCTTCCAGATCACCCGCTTGGGTGATCGCAGTGCCACTTTTGGATACACGGGCAACGATGACGACGTCCGGGAAGTTTGATAGCTTCATTTGCGGTGACATGCTCATGCTGTCATCGAGATTGAAGGTCACCGGCAAGTCCTTGACCTTGACGCGTAATAAAGCCAAAGGCATTTTGGGTCCGGATACAGCACGGGCAAAAATGAAGAGCGTATCTTCTGGGGCGGCCTGGTTTTTCAGCGCGGCACTGATGCGGGCCTTGCCGGAGATGGAAGCTGAGGCAGCCACGGAATTTGCGCTCGGTGGTGTACTTGTTGAAGTTGGTAATCCGGCTTGCTGCCGTAATTCCGCAATTTTTTGCCGTAGCATGTCCACGCCCTTTTGCTCGGGAGGGAGTTCGGCGAGTAGTCTTTCCCAATGGGCGATCGCTTCTTTTGGCTTGCCTTCCTCGATCGAAGCAAACCCAGCCAGATAACGTGCTTTAGGATTTTTGGGATCTAACTGTAGGGCTTTTTTAATGACTTCCGTTGGTTTTCCAGCCAGTTTTTGCCCTTGCACCATCCCTAATGCGTCGGCGTAATCAGCAAGCGCCTGTGCCGAATCGGGCTTGATCAGCGTGATTTTTTCATAAGCCTGCGCCGCTTCAGGAAAGCGTTGCAAAGCAAACAAGACGCGCCCCAACATTTGCCAAGCGTTAACGTCGTCCGGATGTTCCTTAAGCTGTTGCACAATTTTCGGCAGCATGGCTTCGACTTCTTGATCTTGGGAGTGCGCTTGATCAGAAAAGACGGGGGCGTTGATGGCGTCTGGATTACCCAATTGGAAATAGGTTGCCACCGCAATAACCGGCACCAGGATGGAAAGGGCGATACCCAGCCAGCGCACGTTGGCTTGGACTGGTGTTGTAAGGCCGCCGATAGAAACATCTTGCAATAAACGCCGCTCCAGCTCGGGTTTGGCGAGATCGAATTGCGCTTGCGACAATAACCCGTTTTTAAGATCTGTTTCCAATTCTGCGAGTTGGTCGTTATAGATAGAAACATTCGCTGCGTCTTGTGCCGGGGCGGTATCGGGCTTGCTGCGGGTGCGTAATAAAGGCAAGGCAACAAACAACATCGCGACAATCGCCATGAGGGCACCGATGAGATAAAGCGTGGTCATGCGCGTTTACTTTCGTTGGGTAAAAGGGACTTGAGGCGCGCAACTTCTTCCGCTGTAAGCGGTGTTTCATCGAGTGCGCGGCGGCGGCGTTTAATGAACGAGGTAACGCCAAATGCGACGCCGATCAGCAGTAAAAATGGGCCAAACCACAATAGCCAAGTGATGCCGCTTACCCGTGGGCGGTACAAAACAAAGTCGCCGTAGCGCTGGGTTAAATATACTTTGATTTGGTCATCGGACTTACCTTGACGAATGAGGTCACGGACTTCGCGTCGCAAGTCTTTGGCCAGATCAGCATGGGAGTCAGCCAAGGTTTCGTTTTGGCAGACCAAGCAGCGCAACTCTTTACTGACCTTCATGAGGCGCGCTTCAAGTACTGGGTCTTCGGCCATGGGTGGAGCTTCTTTCGCCAGGGTCGCAGCGGCCAATGTCAGTAACACTAGGCTCAATAGGACGCGCATCATTTCGATAACTCCTGTACCTTCGGCAGAATTTTTGTTTGTAAAACTTCTGGCGTAATTGGGCCGATATGCTTCATGCGGATCACGCCCTGTTTATCGATGACATAAGTCTCGGGGACGCCATAGACACCATAGTCGATACCCACGCGGCCATCCACATCCATGACGCTGAACACGTAGGGGTTACCGAGTTGCAGTAGCCAATTCAACGCTTCCGGGCGTTGGTCTTTGTAGTTAAGGCCAACGATGGGCAAGTTATTGTTTTTGGCAAAAGCCACCCATAGTGGATGCTCTTCGCGACAAGAAACACACCAGGAAGCCCAAACATTAAATACCCAAACTTGGCCGCGCATGTCCTCAACGCTCAACGTTTTACTGGGGTCATGCAACTGCTGCAAGTTAAAGGCCGGCGCGGGCTTGTTGATCAAAGGAGATGGGATCTCGTGCGGATTGAGATTTAACCCTTTGAAAAAAAATACAACAAGTGCGATAAAAATTGCGAAAGGGATAAGGAAACGGGCTTTCAAGCTTGGCTCCCCATTGCGATCGTCGCTTCGGTTTTACGGGCGCGTTGCGCTAAGCGGTAACGTCGGTCGGAAACGGCTAATAAACCACCTAGCGCCATCAAGACCGCCCCACCCCAAATCCAATCGACAAATGGCTTGTGATAGACACGGACTGCCCAGGCGCCATTTTCCAGCGGCTCCCCGAGCGAGACATATAAGTCACGGGTTAGGCCAGTGTCAATCGCCGCTTCAGTCATTGCCATGCCCGTGGCGTTGTATTTGCGTTTTTCCGGATGCAACGTTTTTACTGGCCGACCATTTTTAGTGATCTCGATATTGCCTACCCAAGCTTGGTAATTTGGGCCGGTTTTTTGTGTGGTACCAAGGAAGGTAAACACATAACCATCGACGCCAACGGTGTCGTTAATATCCATACGCACATCCCGTTCGGTTTCGTAGCCTTTGACCAGCGTGACCCCGATGATAAAAACGGCAATACCCAGATGTGCTAACAACATGCCCCACCAGCTCGGTGATTGTTTGGCGATGTTTGCAGTGAGGGAAGTGTTCAGTGCGTCTAGTTTGAGGCGGTTCCAAATCGTGTAAATCACAGAAGCGATTACCCAAAATGCCAGCAGTAAACCAAGGCTGATTAGTGGTGTCCATTTGCCGAGGGATAATGGCAGTAGTAAGGCCGTCACTAATGAAATACCGAACGCCCACTTCAGCCGTTGTGCCAATTCCGGCAAGGTCTGTTCTTTCCAGCGCGCAATTGGACCAACGCCCATCAGGAAGATAGCCGGTGCCATGAGTGGTAAAAAGATGGTGTCGAAGTAAGGCGGGCCGACGGAGATCTTACCGAGGCCTAATGCATCCAGAAATAAAGGGTAGAGCGTGCCCAGCAGGACGGCGCCAGCGGCAACCAGCAACAAGACGTTATTCGCGAGTAAAAAACTTTCGCGCGAGATCATGGCGAACTTTCCGCCAATGCCCACCTTGGGCGCGCGCCATGCAAAGAGTAGCAAAGACGATCCAATGACGACCACCAAGAAAGACAGAATGAATACACCACGTTTTGGATCGGTGGCAAAAGCATGTACTGAGGTGAGTACGCCGGAGCGCACCAAGAACGTCCCAAGCAAACTAAGCGAAAAGGCGCAGATCGCCAATAAGACGGTCCAACTTTTAAAGGTGCCGCGTTTTTCCGTAACGGCCAGGGAGTGAATCAAGGCGGTGCCTACCAGCCACGGCATGAACGAGGCGTTTTCCACTGGATCCCAGAACCACCAGCCGCCCCAACCCAATTCATAATAGGCCCAGCCGCTACCGAGAGCGATGCCGCAGGTCAAAAACAGCCATGCGGTTGTAGTCCAGGGGCGTGACCAACGTGCCCAAGCCGCATCTAGTTTTCCGCCCATGAGCGCTGCCAATGCAAAAGCAAAGGCGACAGAGAAACCCACATAGCCGATGTACAGCATGGGGGGATGAATGACCATCCCCGGATCTTGTAATAAGGGATTGAGATCGCGGCCATCGGGCGCAGCTGGGATTAAGCGCTCAAAAGGATTGGAGGTGAGCAGCATGAACAGTAGAAAGCCGACGCTGATCAGACCCATTACGCCCAACACACGCGCTACCATTACTTGCGGTAAGTGACGCGAGAATAATGTGACGGCCACAGTCCATACGGTCAGAATCAACGCCCAGAGCAGAATCGATCCTTCGTGGCTGCCCCAGGTCGCGGCGAAGCGATAGGCTGTTGGCAATTGTGAGTTGGAATTGGTGGCGACATTTAGCACCGAAAAATCATTGTTGATAAAGCTGTAGGC
The DNA here is from genome assembly GCA_024641855.1 of Betaproteobacteria bacterium. Classification (GTDB taxonomy): domain Bacteria; phylum Pseudomonadota; class Gammaproteobacteria; order Burkholderiales; family Thiobacteraceae; genus RBG-16-58-11. The sequence continues at coordinate 100,394 of JAHECG010000001.1, forward strand.
GAGACAGGCAAAAGCGATAGCGACGAACACGAATTGCCCTTGTGCCGCAGGACGCGCAATCGCCATAAAAGCCGGTTGATTACGGGCGGCTCCGATCAAAGGAAGAATGCCTTGAACGAGCGCGAGCAGGAGGGCAAGAATGAGAGCGAAATGGCCGAATTCTGGAATCATGGTTTAGCTGCTTTCCCTGTTTTAGCATTGAGTTTTTTTGCGTCTTCCAGGGCCTTGGCGGCCTCAGGGGGCATATAGTTTTCGTCGTGCTTGGCGAGTACGGTATCCGCAACGAAGTGACCGTCTGCACCCAGTTTGCCTTGTGCTACAACGCTTTTACCTTCTTTAAACAAATCCGGCAGAATGCCTTTGTAACTGACCGGTATATTGTTCGCGGTATCGGTGACGATGAATTCCACGGTCAGCCCATCGACTTGACGCTTGAGACTACCCTCCACTACCAAGCCGCCGAGACGAAAAGTACGGTTAGCTGGCGCCTCATGATTTGAGATTTGAGTCGGCGAGTAAAAGTAATTGAGATTACTCTTGAGTGCATTCAGCACTAATCCCGTGGCAACGCCCAATAACGCCAAGCCGCCAACCACCCACAGTAATTTTTTATGTCTTGGTTTCATAATTAACCTTGTTTGTTCAATTTCATTATTTGCGTCAACCGTTGCCAGAGGGCACTTTTTTGCCGCGATAGTAGAACCAGTTCAAAGACGATGCAGACCAAGGTAATGAGATAGGAACCCCAGACATAAAACCCGCGGCCACCCATGTCGATAAAATTTGAAAGACTTCCCCAGTTCATGATTTTTTCTCCAGGACTTCCTGCACCCAGGCGCTGGATTTTTCACGTTCCAACATCAGCAGTCGTACCCGCGACAGGGTTACAGCGATGGAATACATCCAGGCGGCAATCGCCATGATGAGCATGCCCAGCAACATCGTTTTTGCCATGCTGGGGGATCGGGTTAAGCTGACGGATGCGCCTTGATGCAAGGTGTTCCACCATTTTACCGAAAAATAAATAATCGGAACGTTGATCCCGCCCACCATGGCGAGAATCGCGCCGGCTTTATCGGCGCGGCGTACATCGTCGATGGCGGCGGTCAAGGACATATAGCCGATATACAGAAACAATAAAATCAGTTCGCTGGTCATGCGGGCATCCCACTCCCACCAAGTGCCCCAGGTCGGCTTGCCCCAAAACGCGCCAGTGATGAGCGCGACGACTGTAAACATTGCGCCGGTGGGCGCTAGCGCTTGTGCCATCATGCTCGACAAACGGGTGTTCAGGATCAAACCTAGCCCCGCCCAAATGGCCATTACGATATAAATGAACATCGACATCCAAGCGGCCGGTACATGGATGAAAATAATCCGATAAGCCTCACCTTGTGTGGCATCGGTCGGTGCAACAAAGAAACTGATATAGAGGCCGACGATGGCCAGCGTTGCCGCCAGAACATAAAACAACGGCGCCATTTTTCCCGCCAAGGGATAAAAAGAAGCGGGGGATGAATATTTAAATAGATTGAAAGCCATAAGTCCTTATTCCATTGCGATGCGCAAAGCCAGCGCGGTGACCCATGGCGTGGCTAAGCCGGAAAAAATCAATAATGCGGCGAGGAGCGATAAATGTCCCTCCGGGTTTACGCCGGCGATGTACGCTTCGACCGCACCTGCGCCAAAGATCAGTGCAGGGATATACAAGGGCAACACCAGTAAAGAAAGTAATACGCCTCCCCCACGTAATCCGAGCGTTAACGCTGCACCGATGGCGCCGATGAAACTCAAAATCGGCGTACCGAGCAATAGCGCGATAAATAGAATGCCCAGCGCCTCTGGCGGCAAATCAAACTGTAAACCTAATAGCGGCGCCATGAGTGCCAACGGCAATCCGGAAACCATCCAATGCGCCACGATTTTACCCAGCACAATGACCCCTAGGGGGTGTGGCGCCAGCAGCATTTGCTCCAAGGTGCCATCCTGGTAATCGGCTGCGAACAAACGTTGCAAGGATAGCATTGAAGCAAGCAATGCCGCGACCCAAACCACGCCCGGAGCAATCAAGCGCAGCGTTTTCATTTCTGGCCCCACACCTAAAGGAAATAGACTGACGACGATGACAAAGAAAAACAGGGTCGTCAGCACATCAGCGCGACGGCGAAAGGCCAATAATAAGTCGCGGCGAATGACGCTGAGTAAAACATTGCCCATATTTAACCCAATTCGATCCGGCGCGGCGTAATGCCGGGCACTTGCAGGGTTTGGTGGGTCGTCAGCACGATCATTCCTTGTTGCGCCAGATGTTCGGCTAGGCGCGCTTGAATTAGTTCAACCGCACGCACGTCCAAAGCCGTTAAAGGCTCGTCTAAAATCCACAAAGGGGCATTTGATACCAGCAAGCGTGCCAAGCCAACGCGCCGCTTTTGCCCTTGTGACAGTGCCTTGGTGGGTAAGTGCTCGCGCCCGCCTAAACCAATTCGTTCTAGCGCTTCTAGGGCTTGTGGCTGCGTCAGGGGGGCGGCGGCAAATGAGCTAGCGATGAGCAAATTTTCGATCGGCGTCAATTCTTCTTTAACTGCGGAATGATGGCTGATATACAGCAAATCGCGGTTGAAGTCTTCACCACGGGCGGCGGCATTGTTCCAACGGATTTCGCCCGCAATTGGGGCGCTTAAGCCGCATAACATGCGTAGGAGGCTGGTTTTTCCGCTGCCATTGGCCCCGGCTACCTGGAGCAATTCGCCTGGAGACAGGGTAAAGCTCAGGTTCGTGAATAGCGTGCGCTCACCACGGAGGCAGGATAGGTCAACGACTTCCAGCATGGAATAAGGACGGTTGAGTGGTACCAAAGCCAGCGACAATAGCGCCTCTTGAGCCATTTTGCAAACTGCTGTATAGTTGCGTCCTTTTTAGCGAATGAAGGACTTCAATCATGGCGCGTGTATGTAAAGTCACGGGTAAGGGCCCGATGTCTGGGAACAACGTGTCCCATGCCCACAACAAGACGAAGCGCCGCTTTTTGCCGAATTTGCAGTATCGGCGCTTTTGGGTTGAGAGCGAAAATCGTTGGGTGCGCATGCGTATTTCCAATGCAGCGCTACGGACAATCGATAAGAATGGCATCGACGTGGTGCTAGCTGAATTGCGCGCCAAAGGCGAGCAAGTTTAAGGATTAGATCATGGCTAAAGGCGGACGCGACAAAATCAAGTTGGAATCCAGTGCAGGCACTGGTCATTTCTATACCACGACCAAAAACAAACGGACCATGCCGGAGAAAATGGAAATCAGTAAGTTTGATCCCGTTGCTCGCAAGCATGTGATGTATAAAGAAACCAAGTTGAAGTAAACAACTGCGTTTCGTAATAAAAAAGCCCCGCCAAGTGCGGGGCTTTTTTATTACGGGCACAGACTACTTTAGCCAATAAAAAAGGCGCAACCGCTTAGCGATTGCGCCTTTTAATCAGCGTCTAGTGATTAAGCTGCGTACCAGCGTAGACGTTGAGAGAACTGTTGCAACGCATCAATGCCGCTGGCTTCAGCGCGATGGCACCAGTCTTCCAATTGCTTGGTGAGTTGCTCTTGGGTCAGCGTGGAGCGCTCCCACAAGGTGGCCAACTCTTGGCGCATGGCGTAAATCGTGGCGAGTACTTTGCTCGAATTCAATGCTTGCGTGAGTTCAGCCTGCTCCGGTGCCTTGAGTTCAGGGCCTAGATGCAACCAACGGCGGAAGGTCTTGATGTCTAACTTGGCACCTTGTTGATGCAAGTGTTGAATTTCATCATGCATGGTGGCTTTAAGCGATTTGACGTATTTAGCCATAACTTCATAGCGATGGGTGATCACGGCTTGTACGGTGTCGGCATCACACATGGTCTTGGCGGGGTTGAGCTTCACTTGTGGTGCAACGCGCTTAACATGGGCCAGACCTATCGTTTCGAGCGTGCGAATATAGAGCCAGCCGATATCGAATTCATACCATTTGCTAGAAAGCTTGGCGGAAGTCGCATAGGCATGATGGTTGTTATGCAACTCTTCGCCACCAATCAAGATACCCCAGGGGATGATGTTGGTGCTGGCGTCGTCGGCGGAGAAATTGCGGTAACCCCAGTAGTGGCCAATACCATTGATGATGCCCGCCGCAGTCACCGGAATCCACGCCATTTGAACTGCCCAAATGGTCAGTCCGATTGGGCCGAATAGCGCGACGTTGATGATTAACATCAGCGCGATACCGCGTGCCGAATAAGGCGTGTACAGGTGGCGCTCAATCCAGTCATCCGGCGTACCGCTACCGTATTTTTCCATGGTTGCAGGAATCTTGGATTCTTTGCGATAGAGTTCAGCGCCTTCCCAGAATACCTTTTTAATACCTAGAATCTGCGGGCTGTGCGGATCGTTAACGGTTTCGCAGAAGGCGTGGTGCTTGCGATGAATGGCTGCCCATTCCTTGGTGACCATGCCGGTGGTCAGCCAGAGCCAAAAACGGAAGAAATGGCTGACGATCGGGTGCACATCCAAGGCGCGATGCGCTTGGCAGCGATGTAAGTAGATGGTGACGCTGGCGATGGTGATATGCGTGAAAACCAGGGCGACAACGATATAGCCCCACCAGGGTAAGTCAACTAAGCCATTGAACATAAATGGTAAATCCTTTTATAGAGGGATATGCAAGTCTTGATTCTACCCCAAACTGATTTGGGTTTGGATGATTCTTCAGCCGTTACTTATAAGGCATAACGGCGCCTGGGGTGGAATCTACAACTCGAATATCGCGTCGCGGGTAGGGGATTTCAATCCCCGTCGTCTGAAATTCTCGCCAGATGGCTAAATTCAAGGCGGAGCGCAGGCTAAGTTGGCCTTCTTCCGGGTCGCTTATCCAGATGACGAGCTCTAATTGCAGACCGTTATCGCCAAATTCCTTTAAATAGACTTCGGGTTCAGGGTCATGCAGGACGCGCGGATTAGCCAAAGCGATCTGCTTGATGATAGCCATGGCCGTCTCCAAGGGGCTGTCATAGCTGATGCTCAGGGAAATATTCATGCGCACATTACGATTGGAAAAAGAGTGATTCACCACCGTCGAAGAAATAATGGTCTCATTGGGCACGATGGCTTCGGTACCATCCAGACTTTTTACGACGGTATAGCGATTGGTGATCTGTGTGATTTCGCCATATTTATTGTCCACGGTCACCACATCACCGATGCGCAGCGAACGATCAAGCAAAATAATGAAGCCGCTGATGTAATTGCTGGCGACTTTTTGCAAGCCAAAGCCTAAGCCAACACCCAGTGCCCCGCCGAATACGGAAAGGAAGGTGATGTCGATGCCGGCCAGTGGCAACGCAATCAGTACGCCGACCAGCATGAGCAAGGCGCGAACAATTTTGGCCAATACAATCCGCAGATTGAGCGCTAAGGTGTTGGCGCTCATGACACGATCTTCAATGACACGTCCAATCCACAGGGCGAGTGCCACAGTCACCAACATGGAGAGTGCACCTTCCATCACCAGTAGTAGCGAGATGCGCTGCTGTCCCATGTTCAGACCAATATCGTCCAGTGTTTCGAGTACTTCGTGATGCAACCCGGTCACATGTAATGCTGCCGCGATAATGACAAGGACAATCAGTGTCCGCTCGACGAGTGTCAGCAGTTCGCTTGGATCAAAAGTCATGCGCAATATATGGATTGCGGCGCGTATTAAGCTAAAGGCAAAAGCCAATGCGATGAATAAACGTAACAAGCCGATGGGCATCCAGTGTTGAAGTATTGATTTACTCAAGATGAGTAATGCCACCGCCAATAGGGGCAGCAAAACATAGGAGATACCGTTAAGCCTGAAATCGGGCTGCGATTTTTTGGTGAATTGTCGGCTGATGAGATGAGTCAATAGCCAAGCCAAGCCCCAGCTGGCACAGACTAAACCCAGTTGCCAAAACAAACCGCTATCGCTGCTTTGTGCTAATGCATCGTGCAAAGGGCTTGTCGTCGTTGGCGTAATCATGGGTGATAGGGTGTGGAATGGTTGAAATGCCGCTGCCAGTTAGTGCTGTAAGCATCGGCCAAAGGTTTGTTGCCACGCAAGATCAATAAATTTTCTGCGTTCTTAAACTGGCCGGAATAGGTGAAGTTCATTGAGCCGGTGACCACGATCGGATTCGATTCTTCGGCATCGATGATCATGACTTTGTTATGCGCGCTTTGGTGCTGTTGATCGAGCCAGACATGGATGCCGCTACGTTGCATCAAGCCTAACTTATTGTGCTCCAGTTTACGGGCTTGTTCGGAATCGGCAATCAGTTGCACATGGATGCCGCGACGTTGGGCTTCTATTAAAGCAAATGCAATTTCATTGCTGGTAAAGCCATAGGCTTGCACGCGCACCGTTTTACGGGCTTCGCGCAGCGCGTTCATAATGAGGCTATTGGCATCTTCATCGGGCGGGAAAGCGACTTGGATTGAGCCGGTCGCGACCAATGCTTTCGTATCAAACGCAGTTGCCGCGAAGGCCGTGAACAGAAGTGGTAATCCGAGTAGCAAAAGATTGCGCATGAAGACCCAGGAGCGAAGTTCAAATTAAGGCGTATGGTACGTCAAGCCGAGGCAATTTAGTGCAGCGCAAAACAATCTAAATCGTCGGCAAATGTTGTTGGACCCTGGTAGCGCTTTGCAATAGCGGCGAGCGTTTCTGGTTCTTGGCCCAACGTACGCAGCATGCGATGCGACAAAATCAAACGTTTGACGCCGGCCGTAGCGGCGATGCGGCCGATGACCGAAGGCGGCATGTGCAAGCTGCGGGCTGCGCCGGTAGCCCCTTCCGGTACCGCGTTATGGGCAATGAATAGATCCGCTTGCGCTGCCAATTTTTCCAAGTTTCCATTATTGCCATTGGTGTCGCCGCTGAAAACAATCCGCTGGCTGCCGATTTGAATGCGCCATGCCAAAGCGGGTACTGAGCCATGAATCACGGTGGCGGCATCGGCACTCAAGCCGTTAGCGGAATATTCGCGCCGTATCTCTTTTGCGCTGAGTTTAACGGTATGGGGCTCTAAAATGTAGCTGCCTTCGCCAGGCGTGATGTATTCACTTAAATAACGAAAAGCGCCATGTTTAGCATCAAATAAATCACGCAGGAATTCCGATGCGGAAGGAAAGGTGTCATTCCCAGCAGGACCATAAACCGGCAAGTTGCGTTGCCGGTCTTCAAAGTAGGACGATTTCACTAGCGCCGGAAAGTCTGCGCTGTGATCGGCGTGAAAGTGCGTGAACAAAATCAAATCCAGATCGGCCATGTTTGCGCCGGTTTGACCAAAACGCAGTGCGCTGCCGCCGCCACTATCCACAAGCACACGCGCTTTGCCATCTTGCCAAATGAGATAACTGCTGGATGCGCGCTTATCTTGAGTCTCAGGCCCGCCGGAGCCAAGCACCTGCATCTCAATGCCTTTACCGGTGCAATTTGTCGCATAAGAAGGAGGCGTGCACAAGGCGAGTAATAGCAACAATAATTTTCTTGAGGGCATGATTTAGTCTGATCCAAACAAGGCTTCATAGCCAGAGATTGAAAGCGTTAACGGGAACATCACAGTGTCCAGCAAAATGCTGAACGGAAGGTCGAGTAGTGGTTTTTGCGGTGGCTCAACTTTGAATTTTAATAGGGCTTGTTCGTTGCCTTGGAGGGCATTCAAATCGAGGCGTGTGCCGCTGTAAATTTTAGGGCTACCTGGCTTCGCTTCGGATATTGTGCTGTAGGAAGCACACCCCGGCAAACTTATTGCGATGAGTAAAGCGATGACAACCGGTACAGTTTTAACGTGTTTCATGGTGCGGCAAGTTAGGGATGGTCAGGGGATATCCGAGCTTACTCTTTTGTCGTCTGTTTGCGCATCGTGACGAATAAATAACCGATGGAAAGCGAATAGCTTGCGTGGTTATGGATAGCTATGCGCTAAGGCTATGTAATGCTGCGCCGAGTAATCGAAGTAAGCCAACTCTTCTGGCGTGAGGGCGCGCAATTGCTTGGCGGGTCGACCGAGATAGAGAAAGCCGCTTTGCAAGGTTTTTCCTTCCGGCACTAAGCTACCGGCACCCAGTAGTACGCGCGGTTCGAGTACGGCTTTATCCATGATGATCGAGCCCATGCCGATCAGGCATTCGTCACCGATGGTGCACCCATGCAAGATGACGCTATGGCCGACTGTCACGCGTTCGCCGATGATGAGCGGCGCACCCAGCGCGTCCCACTCGCTCTTATGCGAAACATGCAACATGGCAAGATCCTGGATATTGCTTCCTGCACCGATGTGGATGTGATTTACGTCGGCGCGAATCACCGCATTGCACCAAATCGATACATTTTCACCTAGGATCGTTTCGCCGATAATTTGCGCGCTCGGATGAATATAGACGCTGTCATGTATTTGTGGATGGGTGCCGTGGTGCGGGATGATGTTCATAGGTAACCTGTTTTGACGAAGGTGGGTTGTACTTGCAATGAGGTGCCACACTATTGCCTAGTATAATGAGCCATTAATGTCCTTGAAAGAAAACCCATGAACCCATTGTTGGATTTTAGCGGTTTACCGCGGTTTGCCGAGGTTAAAGCCGAACATGTCACCCCGGCTATCGAACAATTGCTGGCGACGAATCGTGCGCTGGTGGAAAAGCTGGTCGCCGATGACAGTGCGACCAGCTGGGCGGCATTTGTTGCGCCGTTGGAAGATGCGAATGAACACCTATCGCGCGCTTGGTCGCAGGTTTCACACTTGAATGCCGTGGTGAACAGCCCGGAACTGCGTGCGGTCTACAATGAAAATCTGCCGAAAATTACTGAGTTCTATGCGGACCTATCGCAGAATCTCAAGTTGTTCGAAAAATTCAAGGCGCTGAAAGCGTCGCCAGAATTTGCGCAATTATCCGTGGCGCAAAAAAAGATCGTCGATAATGAAATTCGTGATTTTCGTTTGGGCGGTGCGGAACTGGCGGAAGCGCAAAAAGAGCGCTTCAAAGCGATCCAAGAAGCGTTAGCCTCTGCGGCCGCCAAGTTTGAAGAAAACCTGCTCGACACCACGAACGCTTACGCGAACTATGTCGAGCTTGCCGAGGAAGTTGCTGGCTTACCCGCTGATGTATTGCAAGCGGCACAAGAAGCCGCAAGCGCGGATGGCAAAACAGGTTGGAAATTTACCCTGCATGCGCCCTCGTATATGCCAGTGATGCAGTACGCAGAACATCGCCCGTTACGTGAAGAAATTTATCGCGCGTATTCCACGCGCGCATCGGAATTTGGCAAACCGGAGTGGGACAACACGGCGTTGATTAAGCAAATTTTGCAGTTGCGGCAAGAAGCGGCGCAATTGCTGGGTTTTAAGAGTTACGCGGAAGTTTCCTTGGCCACCAAAATGGCGCAGACACCGGCTGAGGTGTTGGATTTTCTGCAATCCTTGGCGACACGCGCCAAGCCGTTCGCGCAACAAGATTTGACGGAACTGCGTACATTTGCCGCAGAGCAACAGGGTATGCAAGATTTGCAGGCTTGGGATGTGGGTTATTACAGCGAGAAGTTGCGTGAAGCGCGCTATGGTTTTTCCGACGAAGACGTAAAACAGTATTTCCCGGAAGGTCCTGTGCTCGATGGCATGTTTAAAGTTGTCGAAACTATTTACGGCTTAACAATTCATCCCACCCATGCGCCGATTTGGCATTCAGCGGTGCGGTTTTTTTCCATCACCGATAAAAATGGTCAACTGGTGGGGCAGTTTTACCTCGATTTATACGCGCGCCAGCATAAGCGCGGCGGAGCCTGGATGGATGATGCGATTACGCGGCGCCGTAGAAATGAGGCGATTCAAACGCCAGTCGCCTATCTCACCTGCAACTTCTCGGCCCCGGTCGGCGGTAAACCTGCGCTATTCACCCATGATGAAGTGATTACGCTGTTCCATGAATTCGGTCATGGCTTGCACCATCTGCTGACGAAGATTGAAGACCTCGGCGTGTCCGGCATCAATGGCGTGGAATGGGACGCGGTGGAATTACCCTCGCAGTTCATGGAAAACTTTTGCTGGGAGTGGGATGTTATTCGTCACATGACTAGCCATGTGGATAGCGGAGAGGCTTTACCGCGAGTTTTGTTCGACAAAATGCTCGCAGCCAAAAATTTCCAGAGCGGCATGCAAACGCTACGCCAAGTCGAATTTGCCTTGTTCGATATGCATATCCATGATGACTTCGATAGCTTCGATCCAACGCAAACCGCGTTGACGTTGTTGCAGCGCATTCGCGATCAAGTCGCCGTCATGCAACCGCCCGCCTACAACCGTTTCCCGAATAATTTTTCGCATATCTTCGCTGGCGGTTATGGCGCGGGCTATTACAGCTATAAATGGGCGGAAGTATTGTCCGCCGATGCTTATAGTTTGTTTGAAGAGAATGGCGTGTTGAGCAATGACGTCGGGCACCGTTTCTGGAGCGAGATTTTGGGGCAAGGCGGAAGCCGCCCTGCATTGGAATCCTTTGTCGCATTCCGCGGCAGGGAACCCACAATCGATGCCTTGTTGCGCCACTCTGGTATGGTGGCCGCATAAAATTTCACTTGCCTTGGCATTTATCATGTGATATTACATTAATAAATTAATGTAATGGGTTGAACTAATGAGGTTTTTATCCCTAATCGCACTAATGATTTTGGTCGAGCCGAGCTGGGCGGATACGGCAACCGTCGCGGAAGGTACACGCGTTAATTTACGCAGCGGACGTTCCGAGACATATCGAATCATTAGAAGCCTGGATCCCGGTACCAAAGTTGACATCGTGCACGATGATAATGGTTATGTGCATGTCAAAACCGCAGCAGGTGAGGTGGGATGGTTACCGGCGCGCATGATTAACATCGAAGAAAATACTTCACCAACAACTAAGCCGGATCCAAAGCTAGCGAGTTTACAAGCGGAGCTTTCTCAGATGAGTGCCGAACTCGTGCAAAGTCAGCGTCGCCAAAATGGGCCTGCACCTTGGGTTGTGGGCAGTATCGGTTTAGGGGGGCTAATCTTGGGTATATTGCTGGGCATCGGTGGTTTGCATGCTTATTATCAACGGCGGCTTAAAGGCTTGCGCATATGAAAAAAACGCTATTTTTTTTCCTGATTTTCATTGCCTATACCGCGCAAGCGCAGCTTTACCGTTGGGTCGATGAAAAAGGCAGTGTGCATTACACCGATCAACCGCCGCCACCAAACGCTAAGAAGGTTGAAGAAAAGAAGTTTTCCGGCAATGTGGTTGAAACGGACAAACTGCCTTATGGCGTGCAGCAAGCGGTGAAGAATTTTCCAGTAACCTTGTATACCGGCGATTGCGGACCGGCGTGCACGTTAGGCAAGGCGTATTTGGTCAAGCGCGGCATTCCTTTTAGCGAACGTTTGCCAGGCAAGAATCAGGCGGATTTTGAGCAGTTAAAAAAGGCCTCGAAAGACAACCTCATTCCGCAGTTATTAGTGGGCAAAAGCATTCGTTTGACCGGATTTGATGAAGCGGCGTGGGCCAGTGCATTAGATCAAGCGGGTTACCCTAAAACCAACCCCCTGCCGCCAGGGCAACAAGCCAAGCCCAGTCAGGCGGATAAAACGCAGCAGCCTGAAAAACCTGTCGCTAAGCCTGCAGATAGCGGCACCGCAAAACCGTACTAAATTTCGTAGTCTCTGAATCGGCAGAGCTGAGCTGCCTTTTGCCGAAAGTATCCCCGCTTTATGAAGATCGTGTCTTGGAACGTCAACTCGCTGAAAGTACGTCTGCCGCAAGTGTTGGATTGGCTCGCAATCGAACAGCCGGATGTCTTGTGCTTGCAAGAGACGAAACAAGAAGATGTGAATTTCCCGTTGACGGAGTTAAATGCGGCTGGCTATCAATGCGTTTTCTCTGGCCAAAAAACCTATAACGGCGTGGCGATTCTGAGCAAACAGACGTTGCAGCAACCGACTTATGGCATCCCGAACTTTGCTGATGAACAAAAGCGCGTATTGGCGGCCACGGTGCAAGGGGTGCGCATTGTGGATGTATATATTCCAAATGGCCAGAGTGTGGATTCGGACAAGTATCAATACAAATTGGCTTGGTTGAAAGCCCTGACGACCTGGTTAAAGGAAGAATTAAAGACTTACCCTAAGCTCGCCTTGCTCGGTGATTACAATATTGCACCGGAAGATCGTGATATACACGAACCCGCCGCCTGGGAAGGCCAAGTCTTATGTTCGGCACCGGAGCGAGCAGCGTTTCAAGAACTGCTAGCGCTGGGGTTGAAAGACAGTTTTCGCCTCTTCGAGCAGCCGGAAAAAACCTATTCTTGGTGGGATTACCGGATGAATGCTTTTCGTCGAAATCGGGGGCTGCGGATTGATCATATCTTGCTTTCCGCCCCGTTAGCCACCGCTTGCAAAGCATCGCAGATCGATAAAGAAGCGCGCAAAGTTGAGCGGCCATCGGATCACGCACCGGTGTTTGCGGAAATCGATGTTTGAACTAAGACGATTGCAATAAAGGCAACCAAGCCGCTGCAGGTGCTACGCCATACCAGTCCCAACTCCTGGCTGCTTGCAGCGTGACGCGTCGAATGCGTTGCTGGGTTTCTTCCTCGGAGAGCTTTAAAAATTGCGCAATATCCGTATAGTCATCCGGTAAAGCCGCATCGAACCAATGGTTAGCGGAGTGCCGCGCTAAGCGGTAGGCCAGCGAAACATTTTTTGTGCGTGGATTCTCAACATTGTGTTCGTCGATTAATGTTCGTAGCAACTTCGGCAAGTGCCAGCGTTCGGCCAATGCCAATTGCAAATCCAACCCATGAAATCCCAGTACGCGCAGTTGCGCATCGACACTGCGTAAATTCGGATCTGCTCGCATCGAATCACGAATATCCCGCATTAGTTGTGGCGCAAAGCAGCACAACAGAATTTCAGCCAAGTTACGCAACAAAGCCGCGATCGCTACTTCATCTGCATCGATATCGTTGCGTGCGATAGCCCAATCCTGCGCATATAAAGCTGCATGGTGCGCCATACTCATGTTGCGCATTAGGCGGCCAAGCGCATCTGGATACGCCTGAAGCGTCGTTTCTACTGTGGGCAAACGTGCAAAATGACGGAAAAACGGCGTGGTGCCCAGCATCATGAGCGCGCGTGACATGGTCGTGATTTCCATCGACTGACGTTTGCTGTGATGGGACTGCAAATAGCGCAATACCTTTAGCGTCATGAGCGGGTCATGCTGAATGGCGCTGGCTATCTCGCGGCCGTTGAGATTATCTTCGTTTTGCTTGAAACCCACGAGTTCGCGCTCGGTACGTGCGAGTACCGGAATATCCGCTTGATCAAAATATTCGACCCAAGCATCGATGCTTTTTAGAGGATGCGTGATCATAAGCAAATTATCGGCAGATAAGTTGCTGAGCTTAAGGAGGAATTTGGTTAAATAAGCGGTAAGGACACCGTGAAAACCACCCCGGCGCCGTCTTTGCGATTGGTAGCGCTGACAGTGCCGCGATGATATTCGGTAATCAGTCGCACAATATACAGACCGAAGCCTAAGTGAGGTTCCGTACCGCCTTTATGTGGACGTACCGACACCATGGATTGAAATAGCTGTGCGGCCATGGCTTCCGGGAGTAGCGGCCCTTCGTTGGAAATCGTCAATGTGGCGTCTTGCGCGTTTGTTGCTAGCGCAATATCGATGGTACTGTCGGGCAGGTGGAAATCCACCGCGTTGGCAATCAACTTATCCAGCATTTGCGCGATGAGATCGGGTACGCCGCTGAGCAGTACGGGTGCAGACGGGATGCGTACATTGAAGGTCGTCTCGGGATAGGCGCCGCGATACCCTTCAATGCAACCCGCTACAACTTGCTGCAAATCGAAGCGTTCTTGCTCAGCGCTTTGCAACGCTTGCTCCAATTGCCTAGCTTCGGTCATGCGCGTCAAAATCGTATTCAATCGTTGCACGCCTTCTTGCGCCCGCTCCATGTATATCTTTGCTTCTGGTGCGCTTGTCTGCTGCGCGAGATTATCTAAAGATGAACGCACCACGGCGATTGGCGTGCGTAATTCGTGCGATAAGCGCGAGGCCATGTTTTCCAGGTAGTGGTTGTACTGTCCGAGGCGTTCTAACACACTGGAAATTCCGCGGGATAAGTCGCCAATTTCGTCATTTACGTGGGCACTTTGTTTCAAGCCGCCACGCACGCGGCCTTTTAGATCGATAGCGGCTTCTGCTTCGCTGCTGAGTTTTCGAATCCGGTAGGATAAACGCGACGCGAATAAGAGTAATACCAGCATCACGACAAAAAATACTGCTAGTACACTCGTGAGCAATTTTTCCAGGGCTTGATTGCGCATGGTTAACATAGCATTAGTCGTTTCTTCGACCACCACTGCGCCGATGACTTGGTCTCTCACCCAAATCGGATACGCGCTCGACACAATGACTGCTTGATCATCTTGCGTGGCACGTCGCCCGGTTTGCGGCACCCCGAGTAAGGCGCTCTCCAGTTCACGCGTTTCAAGCCGGGTGGCGCGCGCGCTATCGTCGGTGAAATCATTACTGGGTTGTCTGAGAATGCGTGCAAACAAAGGGCGTAACGTGGCCGATTTAATCCGTTCACTGAGGCTTGCGTCCGGAGTTTTGAGAGCCTGCTGCGCACGTTTGAGACTACCGATTTCGGCAATCACGCGCTGCCGCTTATCGACCACGCGAATACGGCTGGTGGCACGCCCAAGACCTTGTACGACTTGTTGGATTTCGGGTGACGGGATGATTAGACGGCCCATGCCGGCTCGTTGGCTGAGGGTCGAGGTGGTGATCAACGTGCTGGTGCTGGCTTCACTTTGCGAGATCGCCATAACGCCAAAAGCCAAGCGCTCACCCAGCAAAGACAGCGGAATCGCTAATTCGACGTTGTAGCCTTTTTGCGTTTCACGCCACACGCTTTTGATTCGAGGCTCAGCGGATCCCAGCACCAATTTGCCTTCTTCAAACCGTAAGGCATAAGCGGGCCCCTCGCCTGGACGTACTGGGCTGACAGCATAGCGTTTGAATTCTCCTTCGGGCGAAGTCAGCGCAAACTCGATATGGTCTGCTTGTTCAATCAGGGTTTGCTGTGGTACACGATAGGCGATTTGCGGAACGCTTACTTCGAGCAGCGCATACACATAACTGCCTTGTTGGCCGAGTCGCAGCGTCAGAGCGGCGTTGCTCACGGGGGCGAAATCGGTACCGGCCGGTGAGGTATAGGTATGCGTTACGATCGCGCTCGGCCAATCTCTTGCCGCACCATCCAGATCGATGGCGTTAGGCAATGAGAACAAATACAAGTCTCCGGGCTCCTGCCAAGCCGTAGCAGCACTGGGTTGGGCTTCGAATAATTTGGGGCGATCATGTAGTGCGGTGGCAACGGCCTGCGCCGTGGCGGCGACCGATTGCTCATGGCCTTGGCGCAGAAAGCGCTCCATTTCCTGCACGAAAGAAATGCCGACCCAAGGCACAGCCAGCAGCACAAGCGAGACTAGTAAGAGCTTGGAACGGATGCCGAAACGGGGGCGCAGAGCCATTATTCTTTCCAGCGATAGCCCATGCCATACACCGTATCGATCGCATCGAAACTGGAATCAAGGGCGGCAAATTTCTTGCGGATACGCTTAATGTGCGAGGTGATGGTGGCATCGTCCACGGTGAGTTTGGCTTCGCTCATCAAATGATCGCGATCCTTTAAATGCCCTGGAAATTTTGCCAGCGCATGCACCATCCAAAACTCAGTTACGGTGAGCGATACCGGTTGCCCCTGCCATTGCACGGCCATGCGTTTTAAATCTAATTGCAACGGGCCGCGGGTGAGCAATTCATCGATCTCGGTATGCGTGGCCACCGCATCCATGCGCCGAAACAAGGCGCTGATACGCGCCAACAAGTGCGGCAGACTAATGTCTTTGGTCAGATAATCATCGGCACCAATCCGTAAGCCAATCACCGTGTCGAAATCGCTATCGCGTGCGGTGAGAAAAATAATCGCCAGCGTTTCCGATTTGGCGCGTAAATCGCGGCACAGCGTAAAGCCGCCATCGATTTCATCGTCTAGCCCAATATCGATCAGCGCTAAATCCGGCAGGCGTGTCTGCATCCCGGCCATGGCCTCGCGCCGATTGGCGTAAGCGGCCACCTCATAGCCTTGACGGCGCAACGCATCGGCGTAGTTAGCGCGAATCGCCGGCTCGTCTTCCACAATTGCAATGGTTCGTCCCATAGCGGCGAATATACACGATTCAGCGCGTAGCGCGCAGGGGCCGATTCGTTCGCCCGAATTTCGCCACAATTCATCCGCGACGCGCCCGCATCGCTCCACTTTATGTCCGATTCAGCAGCTTAAATACCCATCATGTTCCATCGCGTCTTCAAGCCTTGGATCAGGGCGAAATAAATTAAGCCAACCATCGTGGCTGATTTTTTAGGAGATAGAAATGTTTTACGGATTATTGCTGGAAGCAGCGAATGCACAAGTGCAGAAACCAGAAGCAGCGCAAACCAATCGATGTGTGGGTGATGAAGAAGAGGTTTGGTGTTTGGGGATGGAGGCTTGGGTGAGTTGCGACTTGATTCATTCCGGTCAACGCACACATTGCTAAAAAATTAAATTATCAGGGGGTTTTTATGAACACGACACGGTATGAAGCGTTTTACCAAGTGCAGGCCAGAAAATGCCTGAAAGCGGCATTTGCAACAGCCGCTATGAGCTTTGTGTTGGGCCTGCTCATGCTAGCGAGCGCGTTACGAGTACAGGCGGCGCCGCTGGTAGCAGAAGACAGTGCAACCATCCAAAAAAGCGAGGTGCAACAAGGCAGCCTATTACTGAAGACGGAGCGCAAAGGCGCGTATCTGGCGGCCCCCACACTCGCAACCGATGTGCATATGCAGATCTCCGGCATGGCGGCGCGGGTGCGCGTATCGCAGAAATTTCACAATCCCTCCAAGCAATGGGTGGAAGGTGTGTATGTTTTTCCCTTGCCGGAAAATGCTGCGGTCGATCACATGACGATGCGCATCGGCGAGCGCGTGATCGAAGGCCAAGTGCAAGAAAAACAAGCTGCACGCGCCACATACGAGGCCGCGAAAAAAGAGGGCAAACAAACTTCGCTAGTGGAACAAGAGCGCCCGAATATTTTTACCACCAGTGTCGCCAACCTCGGCCCGGATCAAGAT
Source organism: Betaproteobacteria bacterium (assembly GCA_024641855.1). GTDB lineage: Bacteria > Pseudomonadota > Gammaproteobacteria > Burkholderiales > Thiobacteraceae > RBG-16-58-11. The sequence continues at coordinate 117,636 of JAHECG010000001.1, forward strand.
ATCAACATCGAAATCGAATACCAGCAGACCTTGCATTACGATCAAGGCGCGTTTCGTTTGCGCTTCCCCATGGTCGTTGCACCGCGCTATATCCCCGGTACGCAGGCCGTGGTGGGCACGGCGGGCACCGGGTGGAGTCAAAATACCGATCAGGTACCCGATGCTGCGCGGATTACTCCGCCGGTAAGGATAGCCGATGGCAGCGTGCAAAACCCCGTGCAGTTGGAAATCGATTTAGATGCGGGCTTTCCGCTGTCACAGCTCACCAGTAGCTACCATGCGGTAGAGATTCAAGCCTTGCGCGGTCAGCGTTACCACATTCAATTAAAAGAGGGGGCTGTTGCCGCCAACAAGGATTTTGAATTGGTCTGGACGCCCAATCCAGGCGCCGCACCACAGGCTGCGTTATTTACCGAACAACGCGATGGCCAAACTTATGCCTTGATGATGATCATGCCACCGCAAGTTGCAGCATTGGGCAAGCAGCGCTTAGCGCGCGAAACGGTATTCATTATCGACACTTCCGGTTCAATGCAAGGCGAATCACTTAAGCAAGCTAAACAAGCCTTGTTGATGGCGTTGGATCGGCTGCAATCAGGTGACCGTTTCAACGTCATTCAATTTAATTCCGTGACTGATGAGCTGTTTAAGGAACCCGTGCCGGGTGATGCTGCGCATGTGGAAAAAGCCAAAGAATATGTGCGCTCCCTGCGTGCGACGGGCGGCACAGAAATGTATCCGGCCTTATCCGCTGCCTTCAAAGGCGGTACGACGGATGAGCGCGTGCGCCAAGTGATTTTTCTCACCGATGGTTCGGTCGGTAACGAAGATGCATTGTTCAAGCTGATCCATGAGCGTCTCGGTGATCGTCGTTTGTTTACGGTCGGCATCGGCAGCGCGCCCAATAGCCATTTCATGAGCAAGGCGGCAGAATTTGGGCGCGGCACCTTTACTTATATCGGCAATGTTTCAGAAGTGAGCGAGAAAATGTCGGCACTCTTCAGCAAGCTGGATAGCCCGGTTTTGACGCATATCAAAGTCGAGTTTCCCGCCGATGCGCTGGTGGAAATGTGGCCGACAAAACTCCCGGATTTATACGCGGGCGAACCGGTGATGTTCACCGCAGCGTTAAAGCATGCCGCGGGTGTCGTCAAAGTGCATGGCATGCGTGGTGCAACGCCGTGGGATATGAGCCTGCCGCTCGAAAAGGGTGGCGAACAAGCCGGGGTGCATGTGCTGTGGGCGCGCAGCAAAATTCAAAGCTTATTGGATTCTGTGCAGAGCGGGGCAGACCACGAGGTGGTACGCAAGCAAGTGATCGAAGTTGCTTTAGCGCATCATCTGGTGAGCAAACACACTAGCCTGGTGGCGGTCGATGTCACGCCAGTGCGACCATCGCACGAAGCGCTCGGAGAGAATTTACCGCTAGCAACGAATTTACCGGAAGGCTGGGATCATGAAGCCGTATTTGGCCGACTTCCAAATACTGCGACGCCTGCGGAATTTCAGTTGCTGTTAGGAGCTGCTGCCTTGCTGTTGGCTGGTGTGATTGGATTCGGCGCACGGCGGGAAGGGTGCCATGTTTAAGCGTCACTTTCTACCGGGCATGATTGCAGTGCTACTCGCATTTGGTGCGTGGAATGTCGGTCACGGTGCTTACATCTACGCTAAAGCCGCACTGGCGCAGCATCTGCTGCGCCAAGCTTGGGATGCAACCCGGCAGAGTCAGGCCGTCGTCAAGCCCTGGCCCTGGGCCGACACTTATCCCGTGGCGCGTTTGACTGTCTCCAAGCAAGACGTCGATCTCATCGTGCTGGCCGGTGCGAGCGGTCGCACCATGGCCTTCGGCCCCGGTCATGTGGACGGCACGCCGTTGCCGGGCAGCATGGGCAACAGCGTATTGTCCGCGCACCGCGATACGCATTTTGCGTTTTTGCAACAAGTGCATTTGGGCGATGAATTCAGCATTGAAACTGCGAATGGAAAAAACACGCGCTATGTGGTGCGCGCGACGCGCATCGTCGACAAAAGCGATATCAGTGTGATGCGCGCAAGCACAACCGAACAATTGACGCTCGTGACTTGCTATCCGTTCGATGCAATCCGCCCGGGCGGGCCACTGCGTTATGTGGTGACGGCCTTACCCATAACGACCCCCAACACTTTGCTTTGACGATGCGACTGGAGACGGTATGAAATACATTAAATTGTTGCTGCGGATGGCACTAGGCGGTGCGGTATTAATCGTGACGGCCGTTGTGATCTTTAGCACCACGCAAGCGGTGCTCGCGCAACCGCTGGAACACGCCACCGTCTATCTTAATTTGTTTAGTGAAACCCATTTGTGCACTGAATGAGCTTACGGTAAATTGGTCGCATGTCGGTCGAAACTTTTGCCCAGCGTTTGCTCAATCCCTATCGCGGGGTGATGCATACCATTCGTTATGAATCTGCCGAGGCCGTGACCTTGGACGGCGTTCATTGGGATATTTACGTCTCCAACGAAGCGTTGTTGGAAGGCTTGGCGGTCAATCGTTGGACGCAAATAACCGATATTCGCTACGGCAATTGGTCGCAGGAACAAGGGCTGAAGCGTGGCCCGCTTTATCCCTCCGATGATTTCAAGCAGATGGAGGAAATGGGCGCGATGGTGTACGAACACCTCACGCGCGTACATCAGAAAGTACCATTCGCGCTGCAAGATCATTTTGAATTATGGTTGCTGGACCATGCACGACAACCGTTGGCTTTGCTCTCCAGCGTGTTAAAAGAGAGCGCAATTGATCTCGATGAATCCATCGAATGGCGTGCCGGCTACACCGCAGCCGAACTTTTTGGCAGTGCGGCGTTGCAGCAAGTGAGCGATACAAATGAATCCGCTGCTGATTACCTGGCGCGATATATCAATGCGCGTGCCGGGGTAATGCCTGTAGCACAATGGTTTGAACGTCACGCGGATGGTAGCGGCACGGGTCTGACTTGCATCGGGGCGGTCGATGCGCTGGAAGGGCGCAGCTTGCAGGCGCAGGCATTTCCGCAACTGCTGCTTGCAAACACCGGCCACGATGCGGCCCATACGAAATTGATTGCGGATTTCCATGCCTGGCAAGCGCCTTGGCTGCTGTCCTTAGCGCAATTGGAGAGTGCCACCCGGCAGCAGCTCGAACAACAAGCACGGCAATATGCGCTATCGGTGGAAAAGCACCATCGGCTCTATCCCGAGATCATCGACCATAGCGGCATCAAGGCCGCGCTGGTCGAAGCGATGATGCGCCGCAGCCAAGCCAGCGTGGAGCCAAGCAAAGAGTCGACGATGTCGACTTTTTATATCGAGCTGCATCCGAGTCCGGGTGGGGATCGGTCGATTTGAGTACGTGTAGAGTTGCTGAGGATTTTAGTGATCAAACGGGCGGGATACGGCCAGAAGCAGAAGTTCACTAATGACTGCTGCAGGGCAATTAAATATATGGAGGAAATCTCGGTTTGCGCCCCTTCCGAGAATGAATGGGCAGTGGGGCATATGAATTGGCCTGGAGTAAACACGGCTAGGCGTCCACCAAAGCGTGGGAAGTCCACGGAAGGTGTTAATTATCTACGAAAGCGGGTGAAGTCCACATATTTGTTCGCTTGCGTTGATACATCCTTGGATTCGAAGATCGGTGTTGAGCAGGCGTTTGGCGTGCATACAAACATCACCGGACGCCCCAAGTTTGGATAACGGCCAGGTTGCTCGAAGTGCAATATTTTGCGCGGCTCGTAATAGTTCCGTCCAGTGTCGAACAAGACTTTGGCCTGTGCTTGGCTAGCATCTCCGACCACGGTGAATTCAACATACGATGCAGTAATCGTCTCTAAAGCCACCGCTAGATCGCCAATACTGCGCCCTTCCCGCGCCACCATGCTCGGCACACTGACCGCTCGAATCGCACGTTCCGCTGCTGCGGCATAGTCCTTGTTTTTGGTGTATTGCGCGAGCTGGAACAGAAAGCGTGCCGCCACGCCATTTTCTTGCAGGGGTTTGCGCCGAGGCGCTAATCCTTCAGTGCCATCCGCGCTGGCGGCATAGAATCCGCCAATTTTCGCATCTTCCAAGGTTGCTCGCATGCCATCCGCGAGACGTTGAGACGCCTTGAGCCATTCTGCATCACCGCTGACGCGATACAAGGCTAACAATGCAACGCCAAATTGCGCTTGTGTGCGCAGAAATGGTTTTGCTTCCGTGGTTTTTAGATGGATCCGTTCATCCCGGTTCAGCAGCTGCGTATCTTTACCTTGCAACATCCACCCGTCAGCTTGTTGTCGTTGTTTGATGAGTGCGCGCGCCGTGGTTTGGGCAATGCGCAAAAATTTCTCATCGCCAGTTGCTTCATACAACTGCGCATAACCGACAATGACCCGTGCATTGAGATCTGTATAAACCGCATGGTCGATCGGCGGAATGCCGTATTGACGCCGCTTAGCATCCGTATCCAATTTAAAGTAACGCTGTAACGACCAGCCTTTCGGCAACTTCGGCGGATCGTCTTGTTGGCTGGTAAAGAAAGTACCATCGTCAGCCATCATCCAATTTCTTAAATAACGTTCGACGTCCTTGGCTGCCGTTAGAAAGCGCTTGTCCTGTGACAGGTGATAGGCGTAAGCAAATGTTTCCAAAGCCGCAGCTTCGGAACCAGTTCTTTTTTCCAGGATGGGTGTTGCCCAGCCGTCGATACCGGCCGGAAAGAAGCCGCCCCATACCGGATCGATGCGTACCAACATTCCCAATGCAGTTTTGAGTATGCGCACCCTAGATTTACGATCGCCCTCGGCCTGCGCCCTTATGAATAATTGCACCATGCGGCCAGAACCGTCGATTTCCTTCAATTCATCGCCCCATCCCCCATGTGCATCGTCGAAGTCGTCATCTAATACTTTGCGAACACGGTCACGTATTTTGGTGAGCTCCGTCACTTCAGGTTTAGGCGGCGCTGCGTAAGGGGCAAGTGCATCCGGTTTTAGCACACCCTTTGCATGTTGCCTGATAAGTTCATTCAGTATCGGAATGAAGTCCGGTGGCCGACGATTTCCACTCAAGGCCAAAACCTGTGTCGCGTTCGGCGCCATGAATATCGTGGCCGGCCACGCCCAATCGGAATAACGCTCGCCGATATCGGGACGATCGTCCGAATCCACTTGCACAGGAACAAAATTCTGCATTATTAGACGCGCCACTTTTGGATCGCGGTAGGTATATTCCTCCATCCAACGACAAGCGAAACAAACTTCTATACCGACGTTGATCAACAACATTTTGTTCTCACGCTTGGCGCGCTCGAAAGCTTCCGGCGACCACTTATTCCAAATGATCGCTTCCCCAGCCGGTGGGGGCGTTTTAATCGTCTCCGTCCCAGCAAACGCGCTCCGCGCACCTGCTAACAGCAATCCCATTAACATAAATTTCGCAATGGCACCTTGCCACATTACCAATCCGTGAACAGCCTTGTTCTTCGTTAGCATTGTGATTTTCCTGTTAGTTTTAAATCGAATTCCGTTAACCGACTCAGCCTGCAACCGTGGTAGCAGCAAAAAATTCTGGGCTAACTACTTAACGAACCCAATAAAAATGCATATTGGTCACGCCATGACGCAACTACAGCCCTGACGATGAATTGGGCGGCCACAAATGAGTAATAAGCTGGATATTCTCTGCGCTCACTCTGATAGGCTTATTTTGTTGCGGGACGTACGATGCCAAGCCATCAGTTTTCTCGCGGCATGATTGTATGGCCGCTCCAAGCGCGAGGAAATTTCGGGCAGCTGCTTTCACCTGCACAAATATTCCATGCCTAACATTTAGGCAGACGGTCGGCAATGCGCGTGAGACCCGCCTGGGCACAGACTTCATCTTTCTCACCGCCCGGTGCTCCACCGACTCCAATCGCGGCGACAACTTCACCATGCGCACGGACGGCAACAGCACCGGGCAGCAAAATGATATTCGGCAGGCTGGCCAGTGCCGGGGCAGCGGGGTTCTTGGCAAGCCTTTCCACAAACTGGCCGTTGGTATCGTATTTGAATATTGGCGCCATGGTGATGACAGTATAGGCTTTGCGGAAGCTACTATCCTTAGTGTGAATGGTACTTTGATCGCCCTTGGCTTGCAGCTTAACCACGCCGGAACTGTCGACGACAGAAACTGAAACGCGATAGCCCGATGCCTCGCAGGTTCTGAATGCCTCGCTCGCCGCTTCCATGGCGAGGTTGAGTGGCAACGAATAGCCTGATGCACCAACTTGCGCGCAGGCGCAATGTGTTGTTACCAGAAACAAGATGCCGATGGACGTTAGCTTGAGTGTGGATTGCATAGTTTTCTCCATTGATTAAGTCAAAATTTGAACAGGCCGACATTTTGCGTAGTCGGCATTGATTTTGTTGACACGGTTTATCGTTTTGGCATTGGTCGACAAGCAGACAAACATGAGTGCTTGCCAGTAAATGGCGGTGGAGTAGCCACTCAACAACCGTTCGCGTATACGAGAAAAATCGTGCGGAAATTTCTTGCGCCGATGGTGCTGGAATACCGTAATCACGTTATTGGCAGGGATGCGTTTCATGAGAGCATCGAGCGCCACGTAGCGTACATGGTGGTTGGAAGAACTGCGTTCCGGTTCGAATCCATTATCCGGATCGAGAAAAATAACCTGCCTTGTGCTTACTTCCAGTCCTGAGAAAAAATTGCTGCCGTCGTCGCTCACCGAGCTTGCTTGGGATTCATGAAAGCTGACCTCATAACTTGCGCCACAGTCAGTCGGCATGTGGTACAGCAAATCCGGATCCCTGCTTGAACGCAAGTCGGCACATAGGCTAATGATCTCCTGCCTCGCGGGAAAAAGAATGGCAGCAGTCCTTCCATGTTTGCCATGGTCATCCGGTGTCATCATCCAGGCGATCTGGAGTTTATTGTATCCAAGTGCCTGCAAAAGAAAGTTGTGATAATCCCACTTGAAACTGTCCTTAGAATCACCAAGGTATTGGCGCTTCATATTTTTTATCTCCTGCGTTGGAAATGATGAATTGACGACTGCTCTGTAAGAAACCTCATATTCGACTCTGGCCAGCGAGCACCGCCTTTTCTTGTGCCTGGTCAGCCCTGCCACAAGTCAATCTCGTCGAACTGCGCTCCGGGATTTTTCGTGCGATAGGTACCGAAGACAGACTCGGCAACACGCGCTGATGTTGATCGCTCGCCACGAGGCGAGCCTTTGACGAATAACAATTTCATATTGGGCCTCCTTCTTGGATGCTGGCTACCCCTGCGAGGGGTAGCCAGGCATTACGTATTCGACGTTTAGTGATTTGTCTGCAGATAGTCGAAATGCGCTCCCTGATAAATGAAGAAGGTGCACTCGTTAGTTGAAATGCATTTGGTGATGTGCGGTTGCTGGCCGACCTGGAACCAGTATGAACCTGGTGGAAGTGGAACTTCCTTTCCATTTACTGCCATATTGACTGCAACCCCCGTAATGACGACACCGAAATAGTCGCTTGTATGGGTATGGAGTGAGCTGACGTAACCGGCCGGCATTTTAACGAATGTCCCATGTTCGCCTTTTGATGGGTTCCCATAAGCGGGGGCAATTTGCAAGGCACCTTTGCCATTCGGTGCGGGAATCCCCGAAGGAAGCCACTGTAGTTCGGTCACTGGCAAATTGATATCTGACTTGGATGTAATGGGTGGTGTTTTCATTTCGTCCGCGCAGGCAACACCAGCGAATACAAGCATGGAAAGAGCAATTGCGAAATTTGTAATACGAATCGAGTTCATTTTTTTCTTTCTATTTAGTAGTTGGACAACCTTGTGTATGGCAAGCATTCACAAGGCTTATGAAAGTGACTAGTCGTCTCTATGGCCAAGGGAGAAAAATAACCCCCTCAATCGGGCCAGCTTACGGCCTTCTCGGGCACTACCCCGTCACCAAAACCATATTGCTTGAGCGAGTTCTCCCTCATCTGGACGACGATGTATAACAAAGGCTCATGCGAGTTGTTGCGCCAAGTCCTAAGTCCATTTGGGTTAATGCGCACAATGGAACCTTCCTGGACATCCAGAATTTCCCCATCGATCTGCATCTGGCCTTTGCCCTGGATGAAGATATAGACCTCTTCATTTTGCTGGTGAGTGTGATGGAATGGCATTCCGCCCCCGGGTGGAAGCGAATTGATGGATATCTCACACCCGGTTAATCCAACCCTGTCCTTAAGGAAATGCTTGCCATGAACCTCTCCCAGACCCGGGATTTCAAGTGAATGGTCTGGCCAGTCGCTTCGAGCACCACTTTCATACGCGGTGAAGTGGGTTCCGTTTCTAGTTTTGTTGCAATGGGTAGCGCAGTCTGACATGTTGCTCTCCTTTACCTATTAGTAGGTAGAATACTGGGCCAAAAAAAAGAGGTTAGCCCTTCCTCAATATATCTGTAATTAATAACGAAGTCGTACGTTCAAATGCTTCGATATCCTCAGTCGTGCGTGCGATCAGCAACGCGCCCTGCAATGCTGCCAACAACATACGGGCATGATCCGATGCCGATCCGGACAAAGCGAAAATCCGCTGCGAATTTCCTACCGCCAGGACTTCAGTCAACCACTCGATGTTGCAGGCGAAGAACCCTTTCAAGCCGGGCAGCATAACCGGGTCTATGGTTAGCGCATCGGAGGCGAGCATTCCGCCCATGCACATGCGACCGGCGTCAAGTGACCCGCGATAAATGGCGACATACGCGCGCAACTGGTCGGCAGGATTATTAAACGACTCGCCGATGTGCCGCAGACCGCTTTGGAGCTGCGTGGTATACGCATCAATCAGCGCCAAGCCAAGATCAGTCTTGGTGGGAAAGTGATGATGTAAGCTGGCCTTACGGATGCCAACTTCGTCAGCAATGTCCGCGTAGCTGAAGCCATTGAAACCGCGTTGCTGTACTAAGCGTTGTGCACTGACTAGTATCTGTTCTCTCATTTCCATCTCAAAAATGTTACCTACCTATTGATAGGTTGTCAATAGCCAGAAATGCGCCAGGCTGGGTGTCGGACCTTGGCCCTTCAATGTACAGAGAAAGTTGGTGCCATCCATGACACAGCGAAAGTTGACGAATCGACTGCGCGAACCTGAGCACACAATGGGCTGATTCACCACAAGGTCAACACCCAGGTGTCGTCCAAATGGAATGCTCAATAACCGAATTTTAGGAAACGCTGGAACCGTATTGGTGGAGCTGAAAACCTGGACGGGGTCACATATACTGCCGAGAATGACGCACGTTAACGCTACCATGACTGACGTCGGCACTGCCAAAGGCGAAACTCAAACTTACCATGGTGGGGAGGTCTTTTCTGTCTCCTCGACGACGCCTTCCGCAACGATGGTCTGCTCTAGCCATTCCTTCGGTGATAGTCCGAGTTTTTTTCGGAAAACGCGAGCAAGCACCGACGCATTGCCATAGCCAACCTCGTTTGCAATCAAGCCGACTGGTTTGCCCTTCTTCAGAAGATCCTGCGCAACGGTAATACGCCACTCAATCAGGTAGTCCCCTGGTGGCTTCCCAACGGTTTCACGAAAGGTGTCAGAGAATTTTGAGCGCGACATTGCTGCAAGCGATGCCAGCTCTTCTATGTTCCATTGTCGCGCAGGGTCGCGGTGCATGGCCATGATTGCCTTCGATAAATGCGGATGTGCAAGACCGCCAAGCATTCCCCGACCAACAACTCCAGTCTCGATGACATGGCGCAGGAGCTGCACGATCAACACCTCGACGAGGCGATTTATCGTTGCTTGACGACCATTGGTGTCGGTGAAAGCTTCCTCGAATAACCACTCGACTAACACCTTGAGTCGATTGGCATCGCACAATGGCAGTACGAGTACATCGGGCAGAGAATTGGCCAAAGAGTTGTTTACGCCGGTTCCATAGCGAACATTCGCGCAGACGATTGTCGCCAGATCGGCTTCTTTTGCCTCAAGCCGGTGCCGTGTCGGCCGTGGAAAAAACAGTAACGATGGTTCAACGAGTTCCCGTGCGTGACCTCGGTCATCGACGAGTGTTATTCGTCCTTGCTTCAGAAGATGTAGATGTCCCTCTCGCGCCATGGGGTCGCCAAACTTTGCAACACCACATAACCCCCCGGCATAGAAAACGCCGGCGGAAAGAGAAACATGGGCAAGCAGTGAGGAGAGATCATCCATAACGGAATCCTGGCGCATTGGGTTCAAAATCCGGACGAATCATGCCATAAGTGAGCGAGCTTTTCATTACCGTGCGAGGTGTACGTATTTCACACAAACGACCCACTCATAGGAGCATTGCAATGAATACGATAGCCCCAAAAGAAAATTCAGTTTACGCCGACCCCGTGGACGGCGTTTTACCAAAAACAGATGTCGAGATTTTCTTATCGGATAGCGCGCTGGTCATTACCGATCCCCAGGTGGATTTCTTGAGTGAAAAGGGAGTGACCTGGGGGGTGATCGGGGAGAGCGTTCGAGAACACAATACGGTCGCCAATATCGGACGATTGTTCAAGGTCGCCAAGGAATCAGGCATGGAGGTGTTTGTATCACCTCATCACTACTATCCAACGGACTACGGCTGGAAACTCGAAGGCCCCCTTGAAAAGCTAATGCACTCCGTCAAGATGTTTGACCGAAAAGGGGCTTATACCCTGGACGAATTTGATGGGTCTGGCGCGGACTTCATGCCGGAGTACAAGCAATACATCCACGATGGCAAGACCGTGATTACCAGCCCACATAAGATCTATTCGCCACTCTCCAATGATCTATCACTCCAACTGCGTAAAAGAGGGATCACGAAAGTCATATTGGCAGGCATGTCTGCCAACCTCTGCACACAGGCACACCTCTATGACTTGTTGGAAGCCGGGTTTGAAGTGGCGGTAGTTCGCGATGCAACTGCCGGGGCGAAGTTGCCTGAAGGGGACGGCTATCAAGCAGCGATTATAAATTTTCGCTACGTCGCAAATGCGTTATGGACCACCGATGAAGCCGTTGCAAGAATACGAGCCGCCAAGTGCTAAGCCAGTAGCAGCAGAAAGTCGTCAGCCTCCATCCATCGAGCTTTGCGATGAGATTCGCGCGACAAATCCAACGGGTTAGCTGGACGATCAGATTCAAATTGTAGACGGCTGGGTGGCACCGTAATCGCGGTAAGACATAAATTTCGTACTGTGCATCGATGCATGCACATTCACTCAACGAAAGGAAAATTAAATGTTAAAACTTAAATCATTGATCAAATTTGCAGTAATCGGTCTGACGATTATCTCTGGCAGCATCGCTTTCGCAGCGGACAAAGATATGAACGTGGATGCCAATGACGTGGCCGTCCATGGATACGATCCAGTGGCTTATTTCACCGCTGGAGAGCCTACCCATGGTTCCAGTCAATATACGGCGACGTACAAGAATGCCATATATCAATTTTCCTCAGCGCAAAATCGAGATGCTTTCCGGGGAAATCCCTCCAAGTACGCTCCGCAATATGGCGGGTATTGCGCGATGGGCGTAGCACTGACCAAGAAGCTCGACGGTGATCCGACTGCTTGGAAAATTAGAGATGGAAAGCTCTATCTGAATCTCAATAAAGACGTGCAAGCCAAGTGGGTGCAGGACATTCCGGGGAACTTGAAAACGGCCGAAACGATCTGGCCGAAAATCAAGGAAAAAAAGGCGTCTGACCTGTGATTTAACCGGTGGTGGCCCGTGTGCCGCCACCGATAACCGGAGATCAGTCTATGAATATCGTTGAATTGACAGTTGCGCCAGAGTTGGCAGCGCTCACAGGGGAAAATCGGTGGGTATTGGTCGATTTTTACGCCGATTGGTGCGGCCCATGTAAATCCATGGCACCGGCTTTCGAAGAGATCGCGACGCGATACAGCGAGGTTTTTTCAGCGGCGAAGTTGAACGTCGATAAGTTGCCGGGAGTTGCATCCACCTACGGGGTTCGTGGTATTCCGACCTTTATTCTCTTTCACCATGGACTGGCGGTTGACGAAATTTCAGGGACGCAGACTGTTGCGAATATGGAGAAATGGCTGAAAGCCGCGATCGGTGGAGATCTAAATTGATGTTTTTTTGATGCCAGGCCACGGCGTCTTTTGTAATCAACTATGGAGAGAACCATGGATTTGAAAAAAGAATTGAATGCTGTAACCGAAAGCGTACGTCAGCAAGTTCCAGCCGAGATGTTTGCAACGATGGAAGCGGCGAACCGCAAGCTCGCGTCAAGCGACGTGGCCAGGCTGGCACTGGCACGCGGTCAGCGCATACCGGATTTCGAATTGCCGGACGTCAGCGGAAAAATGATCAAAAGCAGCGAGCTGCTGGCAAAAGGGCCGCTAGTAATGGTGTTCTATCGTGGGCATTGGTGTCCCTACTGCAATTTGGATCTTAAGGCCTTGCAGGAGCGTGTCGCCGACATTCAGGCTAAAGGCGCGACGCTGGTCGCGATCTCTCCGCAGACACCGGATCAGTCGCTGACTACCAGCGAGAAGCATGCACTTCGTTTTCCGGTGCTCTCAGACGTAGGAAATCGAGTGGCTAGGCAATTCAATCTGACCTACACGCTCGACGAGAGTTTGAAGCCGATTTACGAGCAATTCGACATCCATATCGAGAAGCACAATGGGGACAACAAGTTCGAGTTGCCGCTTGCTGCGAC
>JAHECG010000001.1:130448-134984 GCA_024641855.1 Betaproteobacteria bacterium
GAAAATTTCTTTGCCGACGGGGGTGCGACACTTGCGCTATTGGATGACGTCGCGGAACGCCTCCCCATAAGCCTGCATGCGACTTCACTGGGATTGGGCTCTTTCCGCGAGATACCGCTATCGCACGTGGACAAGCTGAAGCGGCTGGTCGACCGTGTGTCCCCCTTCCTCGTTTCCGACCATGCCTGTTTTGCGTGGAGCAGCCTCCGGGAGGAACCAATTCATGCCGGGGATCTTCTTCCCGTTTTCATGGACCATGCCAGTCTCGGCGCGATGGCAAGAAATGTCACACACGTTCAGAGTCATTTAGCCCGGACGCTGTTGGTTGAGAATATTGCAAGTTATGTCATGTTCCAACGACAGAGCATGGATGAAGCTCAATTTTTGGTTGCACTGTGCTCGATGACCGGATGCAAAATTCTGCTCGATCTTAACAATCTTGTGGTAAATGCGACGAATGCCAGCGTCACGGATGTCCATTCGAACGTGATCTCGTATTTGCATAAAATTCCAGAGTGGGCAGTAGGGGAAATCCACCTGGCTGGATGTGCACCCGTCCCGCCAGGCGGGCTGATGGTTGACGACCACAGTCGCCCCGTTCCGCCTATTGTCTGGGATATCTACCGCGTGGCGCTCAGGCGATTCGGTCCGATTCCGACGCTTATCGAATGGGATACAAATCTTCCAAGTTGGCAGGAACTGGTGGCGCAAGCCACGATAGCGCGCGAGATCGCGGCCGAAATTTTCCTTTACTCCAGGGGTGGTCGACCCACGCGACAGGAAAGCGCTGCGCGGGTGAGCATGTCTGACGTTTCAGAAAATTCTTAAGTGTTGCGGGCACAGACAATTTTACTGACCTTAACCATCCTGGGCGAAATTGCACCGGGAATTATTGATAGATGGTGACCAAGCCATGCTTCCCGCAGATAGACAATCCGGTCTGATCAAGGCCATCTTCCACAGCACGCACTTTTCTGGGGCCAGCTCCAAAGGTCTTGAAGTTTATCGTCGAAGCCTAATGGCCAACGCCCATCGTGCGCTCGAGGTGAGCTTTCCCACGATTCGCAAGCTTCTCGGGGAGGATTCTTTTAGAATGGCGAGCCTCGGATACCTCATGCATGTCCCGCCAGTCACAGGCGATTGGGGGAACTGGGGAGGAACGTTTCCTCAGTGGTTGGCGGGAAGGCAAGAAGTGGAAACATTTGGTTATGTCGCGGACTGTGCCCGGCTCGACTGGCTGTGCCATCTCGCAGAACGTGCATCCGATAGCGAAATGGAATGGGAGTCGCTTCTGGAATTACTGGAAAGGAATTCACACACTTGCCACATCATCTTGAAACCCGGCACCACCGTATTGGCGTCGCCATTCCCGGTCGTTGATATTTGGCAGGCTCACCAAGGCGAAGCGGCGATCCCGGAGCGCACGCTTCGCGACATTCGCGATGACATTAGCGCCGGGAAGCCCCAGGTTGCGCTCGTTTGGCGTGAGAAGTGGAAAGCCAAGGTACGGGAATTGACACCAATCGATGCGCAGTGGTTCGGACTCATTCTGTCCGGCCACTCTGTGGGAGTGGCGCTGGATCAGATGGCGGACACGACATTTAATTTTTCAACGTGGCTGGTCGAGGCTGTGGGTAACAGAACGATCAGTCATGCAGAACACCCCCGACACCCATTTAACAGGTCGCAAATATGAAACGACGCCTACTTTCCCTGCTCGACACCTACTATCGGGCGGAGCAGCGCCTGAACGCACTGCAAGCGATTGCGCTCTTGTCCGCTCGCCTTTATCTTGCATGGATTTTCTTAGCCGCTGGTCTGACCAAAATCAGAGATTGGGGATCGACGCTTTATCTCTTCCAAGACGAATACCATGTGCCATGGCTTCCGTCAGAACTTGCAGCTTATCTCGGTACCGGTGGCGAATTGCTTTTTCCGGTGTTGCTGGCACTCGGTTTATTTGGGAGAGCCGGGGCGCTGGGTCTGTTCGTGGTCAACGTGGTCGCTGTGCTGAGTTTGACTGAAATCGCCCCTGCAGCGCTTGGTTTACACGTCCTGTGGGGTGCGTTGCTCATTTCAATCGTGGCATTTGGCCCGGGGCTCTGGTCAGTCGATATGGGGCTGAGATTGTTACGGCGTCGCGACTGACGTGCTATGCGCTGGCGCGCAGCGCCAATTCCGCTACGCCTGGGTTCAGGTGTCGCCGGGATCGTCCGTGCTCATCTTGTCCTGGAGTATCTCTATTTGTGCAATGACACGGAGAAAGTCCGTGCCGAATGGTGTGACGTAATACTCAACCCGCGGCGGCAACTCATTAAAGACGTTCTTGCCGAGGATGCCGTAGTCCACATTCTTGCGCAGGCATTCATTCAACACTTTGGTGCTGAGTCCTTCCACGGCACGAACCATCTCACCCGGCCGGTTAATGCCATGCGCCAACAGATTGAATACGGTAAGAGACCATTTGCAGCCGAAGATCGTTTCGACCATTCGCGCTGCTCTTTCTGGCGGCGACTTTCTGGAAAAAAGTTTTTCTTTTGTATTCATGAAAATGTACCTGATGGTGCCTACCTTACCGCGTTGTACGTGCTGTGCGCACCGTTCTACAGCAACCATACTAACTGCACTTTATAACCTGTGATCAAAAATTGGAGATTGAAAATGCATAGCTCAAAAAAACCGGTAGCGCTTATTGTAGGCGGTTCCAGCGGTATGGGGAAAGAGACGGCGCGGCGTCTGCGTGATCTGAATATCGATCTGGTGTTGCTTGCGCGCGATCAGAACAAACTCGACAGCACCAAGCAAGAGTTGGCCTCGGAAGGATCCGGCCAAATCGACGTAATCGTGGCGGACATCGGCGACCCATCTCAACTGGATGTGGTGATTAAAAAAATCAAGAATGAAGCCAGGCACATCAAATACCTGGTGAACGCCGCCGGCGTATTTAAGCCGACTCCGTTTTTACAACACCGCAAAGAGGATTTCGACGGCTACATGAATCTGAACCGCGCATTCTTTTTCATCACCCAAGCGGTGGCGGAGAACATGAAAGAAAACGGTGGCGGGGCTATCGTTAATATTGGTTCCATGTGGGCCAAGCAGGCGATCAAGGCGACGCCATCCTCTGCGTACTCGATGGCAAAGGCCGGACTGCATTCATTCACGCAACATTTGGCGATGGAACTCGCTGACTATGGAATTCGCGTCAATGCCGTGTCTCCCGCGGTCGTGGTCACGCCGATTTATGGCGCATTTATCGAAAAGGACGACATCGAGCGTGCGCTCACCGCTGGATTTGATTCATTCCACCCCATTGGGCGGGTAGGACGTCCGGAAGAAATCGCGGGCGCCATCGATTTTCTGCTGTCGGACCAGGCGCGCTGGGTGACCGGGGCGATTTGGGATACCGACGGCGGCGTGATGGCGGGACGGAATTAAGTCCTGGCGCTGAGCGGGTCTGATTTAGTGGACGGGCAAGTCATCTAGATTATGCTGCTATTTGACTGTTGGCGTAAAACTGCTTAGCGAAATCGGCGGGTATTTGATTGCCAATTTTTGCATGACGACGGGTGCGATTATAAAACACCTCGATGTATTCAAAGATCATCTGCCGTGCCTGCTCGCGGGTAGCGAAACGGTAGTGATGCAAGCTCTCCGTCTTTAACGTGCCGAAGAAGCTTTCCATCGGTGCGTTATCCCAGCAGTTTCCTTTTCGGCGCATGGACGTTTGCATGCCTAGCTGACCTGTAAGGCACGATAGGCATGGCTGCAATACTGGCTACCTCGATCCGAATGATGCAGCAATCCAGGCTTCGGCTTGTTGCGCCAATACGCGGCACGCAAGGCATCCGCCAGCAGCGTCTGGGTCATGCGACTATCCATCGCCCAGCCGACAATCTCACAGGTATGCAAATCTTTAAGCGCCGCCAGATAGAGCCAGCCTTCGTCGGTTGGGATGTAGGTAAAGTTGCCAAATTCAATCACACCCTAAACCAAGCCGCTTGCCCCATTGGTTTCCCATTTCGAGCAATCAAATTCCATACCGTAGCATCCTTAACCATGAATCGTTGTCCGGAACGCGTGACGCGTACGCCGCTGTAGTCATCGACATAACCTTGTTCTGCAACGCGCGTTAACAATCGCTCGCGCTCGGCTTGGGCCAGCGGTTCGGCGGAGAGGCGCGAGGGTAAACCGACAATTTCCGCCCATGACATTTCGAATCGTTTTTGCGCCGCCAGATTGGCGTAGGTGAAATGTGGATCGGTTGCGGTATCGTGTGACAGCACGACGAAGGGCGCGTGATACAGGTCGAAGGCGGGCGCGTCGCTGGTGAGTAAATCGCGCCCTGTCCAACGCCGGTAACTATCGACCAACAGCGCCGCGTGCGCCGGCCAGTAAGCATTTGCTTCGGCCGGCTCGGGTATTAAATCAGATAGCCCTGGATTTATTTCTCGGCTTCCACCGAGTAGCGCACCCACAGGTGATGCTCTTTTTTGGGCGCAATGGTCACGATGTCATTGGCCGCGTTGGTGCTTT
>JAHECG010000082.1 GCA_024641855.1 Betaproteobacteria bacterium
TGGCCGTTTCCTGTCCGATGTGAGCTAGACCGCATCACACGGAATAAAACGCAAGCTTCTAACATGACTAATGCTGCGGTGGCGTACCTCGTTGCCACGGAGGCCGCATCCCGCGTGCTATCATCCGTTCCCCATCATGCAAATCAATCAACTTCGACAACGCTTACGTGACTTGGGCGCAGCACCCTGCCATGAAGGGCGCGTGCTAAGGGCTTGGGTGCAAGGCCGTTCTCTCGATACCAAAAAGCAGCGCGCTGAAAATTTTTTGCCTCTCACGTTACGCCAGGCCATGCCTGAATTATTCGCTGAGTTGCAGGGTCTTGCGCAGCTACATTCTGCGCACGTCGATGTGGATGGCTCTGCGCGCTTGTTGGTGCAACTGGCCGATGGCCAGACGGTGGAAAGCGTGTTGTTACCGCGTGATGGCTTATGTGTTTCTACGCAGGTTGGTTGCGCCGTTGGTTGTGTATTCTGCATGACGGGCCGCAGCGGTCTGCTCCGTCAACTGAGTAGTGGCGAGATCGTTGCGCAGGTGGTGCTGGCGCGCAGTCGTCGCACGGTGAATAAGGTTGTGTTCATGGGCATGGGAGAGCCAGCGCATAACTTGGATAACGTGCTGGAGGCGATCGATCTGCTCGGCACAGAAGGCGGTATCGGCCACAAGAATTTAGTTTTTTCGACGGTCGGTGACCGACGCGTGTTCGAGCGCTTGTCGCAATGCACGGTGAAACCGGCACTGGCGATCTCTTTGCACACTACGGACACCGACCTGCGTCGGCGTTTGCTACCCAAGGCGCCGGAGATCGCGCTGGCTGAATTGGTCGAGTCGGGGGAGGCGTACGCGCGCAGCACCAACTATCCAATTCAATACCAGTGGACTTTGCTCGAGGGCATTAATGATACCGATGCGGAATTGGACGGCATTGCACAACTGCTCACCGGCAAATACGCCGTGATGAATCTGATTCCGTATAATCATGTCGAAGGTTTCGACTATCGGCGCCCGAGCGGCGAGCGTGCCGCTGAGATGGCGCGCCGCTTGCATCGGTGCGGCATCCTCACCAAGTTACGACATTCCGCAGGGCAGGATGTGGAGGGAGGCTGTGGGCAGTTGCGGGCGCGGGCTGGCGTTAATATTCAAATCCAATCGGTCTAGTTTGTCTTCTGTAGTGGATGCGAGCTAGAAAGCGCTGGCAAAGAAAAAGCTCGACGCACAGTTTGCGGCATTCAATTTTTAACTTTTGGAAGTCAATATGTCTACGATACCGGCCTGCCCCCAATGCACCATGGAGAATGCCTACCCAGATCGCGATCACTATGTTTGCGCCGATTGCGGATACGAGTGGCCGATGACCGGGGATGCCAGCGCTGAGGATTCCACGGACGATGTGGTGAAGGATGCGAATGGCAACGTGCTGGCGGATGGCGATTCGGTAGTGCTGATCAAAGATTTAAAGGTTAAAGGGTCTTCGGTCACGCTGAAGGTGGGTAGCAAGGTCAAGAGCATCCGCTTGGTCGGCGGTGATCATGGCGTGGATTGCAAGATGGATGCAGGCAGCTTCATGCTCAAGGCGTGTTTCTTGCGGAAGGTCTAACCGATACGGGTGCATTAAGTATTGTTGCGCATCGCGCTGACGGTTGCCGCAGCATTGGTCCTTCTGGCAGCCGATGCAATTTCAGTGGTGACTATACATTTACCAATCGGTGCCAGTGCGATTCCGGCTAGCTTGAGATGTTGGATGCCAAACGGAATCCCGATAATGCTTAAGAAGCAAGCCACTGCTGACAGCAGGTGACCAATGGCCAACCATACACCGGCGAAGATGAACCAGATGATATTCCCCACGGTTCCAAAACCGCTGGTACCAAAGTCTTCCTTTTGATGCAGTTCTTTTCTGCTAATCGCTTCCATGCCAAAGGGGAAGAAACAAAATTGACCGATGACGAAACAAGCTCTGCCCCATGGAATGCCGACCACAGTAATAAAAGCCAGCAAGCCGACGAGCCACCAACCTAAGCCCATCAAGACACCACCCAGAATGAACCAAAAAAAGTTACCGATCGCGCGCATTCCACTTATCCTTTTTGAGCCTGTATTAAATTCTGAAGAAATACGGCAAGGCGATAAGCCCGCCGCCGATGGCGACCAGTAGAAAGTTGTTGGCAATAAAATACGGGAAGACCATCAAGGCAATCCCGCACACTAAGGGTACAACGGCCCTCTGCTTGCGGCCGTACCAGAAAAATCCGAAGCCGATGGAACCAAACAGCAAGCCCCATAAAAGAGATGCAGTGTTCATGGCTTCGGTCGTTCCTCGGATTTAGGTAAGGGGAATTCAAAGAGGCTACACAGGCGGCGCACCAGCGCCTGATCCAAAGTATCCTTATTGTTGCTGGTGAGGATGAGCAAGCCTTTGTGGTTTTCCATCAGTTGCAGTAGATAGCTGACCTCCATATTGGCGTAGCGGTCATGTGAATCTTTGACCTCGCTGCGCTCGCCGAAAAGCGCATCGGCTTCGTCGAAAAATAAAATCACGTTACTGTGCTTTGCCGCGTCAAACAGCTGGCGTAGATTTTTTTCGGTCTCGCCAATGTATTTGCTCACCACGGCTGAGAGGTCAACGCGATAGAGTTCTGAACGTAGTGCATGGGCGATCACTTCAGCCGCCAGTGTTTTGCAACTACTGCGCGGCCCAGTAAACAGCGCACACGCGCACTTGGTTGATTTGGACTTTAGCGTTAGTGGAGTGCGGCTATGCTGAGCTTGCCTGCAGAAGTCCTGGAGTTTGGCCACCAAGTCTTGGGGCAGGGTTAGGGAGCTCCAGTTGGCTGAGGACGTGATGTGCTGCGCCAAGCGCGATAACTCGAATGGTGTATGCAGGGTTGAATGTTTGGTCATATGTACCTTAGTCAACAAAATGCACTGATGAATTATGCGCTTGTTTTAGTCGCCCCACTATGGACAACAAGCTTGCACATTTGTTTGCGGGTTAAGCCCTTTCAATGAAAGTAAATGTCGATTGCGGGCGTGTATTTCGGTCTGCCCTTGTAAGTTAACTGATGGTGCACATCGCGCTTTACACGCCCAATTGTTGTGCAGCCGTCAAAACCTAAACATTCGAGTCTTAGCTCTCATCTGCATAAGTCGATGGAAAAACAGTCGCTTACCCGATTGGCACGCTACCTGCTATGTAACCAGCTAAGTGCTTGATGAACACAGGCGCACGAACAACGATGTTCGGGCGTAACAACAGACAACGGCGTCTATCTCGGTTTGATGACTTCAACCGGGCTAGATGCCGTTTTAATTTTTGGAATAGGAATGTTGCCGCAACCCGAATCCAGCTTTGAACCGCAGATGCAGCCACGCCCGATTGTGATTATCGGTGCAGGCCCGGTCGGCGTGCGCTTGGCGACGGAGCTGCATCGGCGTGTGCCGGGCATCCCAATCGTGATTTATGGTGCAGAGCGCTGGACGCCGTATAACCGCGTTCGGCTGTCTTCGGCATTGGCGGGGGAAACGTCATGGGTCGATCTCATGGCAGATTCAAAATTGCCGGAAGCGACAAATATTGAAACGCGTCTGGGCTGTCCGGTGGTCGCGATTGATCGTATCGGCGAGTGCGTGATCGATGCGCAGCGCAATGCACAGGCATATCAATTTTTGGTGTTGGCGACGGGTTCAACACCACACATTCCGAATATCCCCGGCATTGATTTGCCGGGCGTGTATACCTTTCGCGATATGGACAATGTCATGCAGTTGGCGGCGCGGCGCGTGCGCACCCATCGCACGGTGGTACTGGGTGGTGGCTTGTTGGGCATCGAAGCGGCGCGCGCCATGCAGCGCTCCAATACCGAAGTGTTTGTCGTCGAGCACTATGATCGTTTGATGCCGCGCCAATTGGATACTGCGGCCAGTGAAGGGCTCAAACGCTATATCGAAGAAACGGGAATTCAGGTTGAGTTGAATGATGGCCCAACCAGTATCTATGGCGATACTCGCGTCGAAGGCGTGCAATTGCGCAGTGGGAAAAAAATTCCCTGCGATACGGTGATCATCTCTGCCGGGATTCATCCGAATGTGGAACTCGCACTGCGCGCTAAGTTGGCCATCGGCCGTGGTGTGCGCGTCGATGACAGTATGCGCACATCGGATACGCGAATTTTTGCGGTTGGTGAATGCACAGAGCATCGTGGTCAAGTCTATGGCTTGGTCGCGCCGGGCTTGGAACAAGCGGCTGTGGCGGCACACGTGATCGCTGGCGGCAGGGTGCAATACACGGGGTCGAGTGCCGCGACGCGCCTCAAGGTATTGAGCTATCCCGTGTTCAGCATGGGCGAGGTCGGCAACGAACAGTTGCCGGATTTTTCACGTGAAATTATTTACGCGGTACCGAGCAAAAAAGTCTATCGCAAAGTGGTGATTCGTCGTGGTCGCGTGATCGGTGCGCTGGCGATGGGTGATTGGGCTGCGATTCCACGTATCCAAGAAGCGATTTCAAAACAGCGTCGCATCTGGCCTTGGCAACAATGGCAGTTTCGCCGGTATGGCGAATTGTGGTCGCAAGAGACCGAGCAGCAGGTACAAGATTGGCCAGCCAATACCGTGGTGTGCAATTGCATTGGTGTCACGCGTGGGCAGTTGAGCGAGGCCATCGCGAGCGGTTGTTGCAGCGTGGGCGAGTTGTCGTCCTGTACCAATGCTTCAACCGTGTGCGGCTCTTGTAAGCCCCTGTTGGTGGAATTGCTCGGCAGCGAAACGCCGCGCGAGCCGGTGTTGTTTGCGAAAAAGTTATTTGGTTCTGCGTTAGCGGCAGTGGTACTCGCATTTCTGTTTTTGCTATTGCCCGGTTTGCCGTTCGCCGACAGCGTTTCCGTGCCGGTGCATTGGGATGCTTGGTGGCGTGACAACTTCGCCAAGCAAGTGAGCGGCTATAGCTTGCTGGCACTGGCAGTCACGCTGGGGGTGCTGGGTTTGCGCAAACGCATTAAAGGTTTTACTTGGGGTGATTATTCGGTTTGGCGCTTGATTCACACCATCGTCGGTGTTGGTGTGCTGCTGGGATTCTTGGCGCATACCGGCGGCCATATGGGCAGCCAATTGAACTTTTATCTCGCTTTAAGTTTCATCGCAGCAACTTTGGCTGGCGGTGTGTTCGCCGCAGTGGTCGCGCGCGAGCACAGCATGGATTCCGTACGTGCACGAAAACTTAAAACCGGTGCGCTGTGGAGCCATATTTTGTTTTTGTGGCCACTGCCGGTGCTATTGGGTTTCCACATTGCACAGGGGTATGTATTTTGAATACGCCGGCTAAATCCAAATCTCGAACGTACTGGCTATTGTGGGCTATCGTTAGTGCGGCGCTCACCGGCTGGCTGGCTTATGGTATGAGTTTTGCCAAGCTTTCCGATAGCCCGGCACGTGCAACAGCGCGTTCCTTATTTCTTCCCGGGCAGACCACATCCGGACATCATCAAATCGAATTGGCTTGCAATGCGTGCCACACCGAAGCCGGTGGTGGGCGCGAAGTGCTGCAAGATGCGTGCGTGAAGTGCCACGGGGCCGAGTTAAAAGAAGCGCGCGACTCGCATCCCAAGAGCAAATTCACCGACCCGCGCAATGCCGAGCGCGCGGCCAAGCTCGATGCCGCTTATTGCGTGACCTGTCATGTCGAACACAAGCCGCAGATGACGAATGCCATGGGCGTCACGCTGCCGAATGACTACTGCCATATTTGCCATGATGATGTTGCCAAGGAGCGTCCCAGCCACAAGGGCATGGCTTTCAATACCTGCGCTAGCGCTGGTTGCCATAACTTCCACGACAACCGCGCGTTGTACGAGGATTTTTTACTGAAGCATGCAAAAGATCCTGCGCGCACGGAAAAGCCGATCTTGCCAGCGCGCGATTTCGGCAAGCGATTGGACGAGTTTTCCGATTACCCGATCGCACGCTATCCGAATGTAGCGTTGACGCGTGATAAAGCGGATTGGGGCACGGTCCCGAGCAATCCAAAAATCATGGATGGATGGCTCGCGACATCGCACGCTAAGGCCGGTGTGAACTGTAGTGCTTGCCATGAGTTGACGGCGGAGAGCGGTCAAAAGAACTGGATTGATCACCCCACGCAGCAGGTGTGCACCGCTTGCCATGCGGCAGAAGTTAAGGGGTTCACCAATGGCAAACATGGCATGCGCCTAGCGCAGGACTTGCCCGCGATGACACCAAGCCAAGCGCAAATCCCAATGCGTAAAGATGCCCACGATAAAAAATTAAGTTGTATTACGTGCCACGGCGCGCATCGCTTCGATACGCGCACGGCTGCCGTCGATGCCTGCCTGACTTGCCATAACGACCAGCACAGCCTGGCTTATAAGACGTCATCGCATTACAAGCTGTGGCAAAAAGAAATGAGCGGTGCAGCGTCAGCCGGTAGTGGGGTGTCTTGTGCCAGTTGCCATCTACCACGTGTGGAATTCCGCACGCCGGACGATGTGAAGCGCGTGTTGGTGCAGCATAACCAGAACGACACACTGCGCCCGAACGAAAAAATGATTCGCCCCGTATGCATGAGTTGCCATAGCTTGCAGGACAGCATCGATGCGCTGGCAGATCGCAACTTAATCGAGAAAAATTTCACTGGTCCGGCGCAGGTGCATGTGCGCGGCATCGAAATGGCCGTGGCGCGCGATGCCGCGGCTGCTAAATCCAAACCCAAAGCGAGTGCAAGTGATGAGTGAGCAACTCGTCTTGGGTGTTCGGGATTTTTTTTAACCACTGATAGGAGTACATACCATGAAAATTTCCTTTAATAAGCGCAATACCCTGGTTGGCGTCGCACTCGGTTTGGCTTTTTCCACTTCGGCAGCGATTGCAGCTGATGGCTGGGGTTATAAGGATGTCGCCGATGCCTTGCACTTGATCATGGATTCCGACCGCACGGTGTATACCAAGCTGATCGTGAATCGTTTGCAAAACGAAGAGAAAGTGATTAAGGCCAGTGAGCACTGGAAAGACGACAAGGCTTTGGTGCTGCCAGCGCAGATGTTCCGCTATGGTTCGGAGTTGGTGGCCGAGAAGGGCGCCGCTTTCAATTACTCGCTGCTGTCGTTGTGGCCAGTGAATAAGCAAAATGCACCTAAGACCGCTGTAGAGAAAGAAGGGTTGGCCTCTGTCGCGAAAACCGGAACGCCTTTTTATAAAGAAGAAACGCTGGGTGGCAAGAAATATTTCACCGCCATTTATCCGGATAAAGCGGTAGTCAAAGCGTGTATCGCCTGCCACAATGCCCATAAGGACAGCCCGCGCACCGATTTTAAATTAGGTGATGTGATGGGTAGCGTCGTGTTGCGCCTTCCTATGAAGTAATTCGATTCGTAATGACTGAACGCAGTACAAGGAGAAATGAAATGACACCGGAACAAATCACTTTGGTTAAAACCACATGGGCGCAAGTCGTGCCGATCAAAGAAAAAGCCGCCGAGTTGTTTTACGGCAAACTGTTTGAATTGGATCCGGCAGTGAAGCCGCTGTTCAAAGACAATATTGTCGAGCAAGGCAAGAAGTTGATGATGGCGATCAACACCGTCGTCAATTCCTTGGACAAGATCGAAACCATGGTGCCGATCATCCAAGACATGGGTCGTCGCCATGCGGGTTATGGGGTGAAAGCGCAGCACTACGATACCGTTGGCGCGGCGCTGATCTGGACGCTGGACACCGGCTTAGGCCCAGCCTTCACAGCAGATGTGAAGGAAGCCTGGGTGGGCGCCTACACTTTGTTGGCTACCGTGATGAAGGAAGCGGCCGCATCGGCATGAAGCATCTCCGGCGGGGTCAGGGATTGACCCTCGCCGCCGCTGCGTAGCGGTGATGAACTAAACGCATCTTTATGGTGAATCTGCGCCAGGGATAGTCTCATTCTGGTGCATCGTGTTTCAATGTGGTGCGCATAAATCACTGTGTGCTTTTAAATTGTGCGTGTAATGCACTGATTCAATGCTCGTTTTGTGCGGCTATACCGAGTTGGCACGGCTCCTGCAATAAGGCTCCTCAAGATTGTTTTCTTTTGAGGAGCTTGAGTATGAATAAGGAATTTTGGAAGGCCGGTCATCCGCCCACATTGTTTGCGGCATTCTTTTACTTCGACCTCGCCTTCATGGTGTGGGTCATGTTGGGCCCACTTGGCGTGCAGATCGCGCAGGCGCTGTCGCTAACCGCCGCACAGAAAGGATTGATGGTCGCCACGCCGGTGTTATCCGGTGCGCTGTTGCGTATCGTCATGGGCGTGCTGGTCGATCATCTGAAACCGAAAAAAGCTGGCATCATCGGCCAAGTCATCGTGCTCGGCGCATTGGGCTGGGCATGGCAGTTTGGCATCCACTCATTCCATCAAGTGTTGCTGTTAGGTGTGTTCTTAGGTTTCGCTGGTGCTTCCTTTGCCGTAGCTTTGCCCTTAGCTTCGCGCTGGTATCCGCCCGAGCATCAAGGCACGGCATTGGGCATCGCCGGTGCGGGTAACTCCGGCACCGTGTTGGCCGCCTTGTTCGCACCGACCCTCGCCGTTTGGTATGGCTGGGAAAATGTCTTTGGTTTGGCCATGATTCCGCTGAGTATCGCTTTCATCGTCTATCTGCTGCTGGCGAAAGATGCGCCGGAATGCCCACCGGCTAAATCCATGGCCGAATATCTCGCGGTACTGAAAGATAAAGATGCATGGTGGTTCATGTTTTTTTACAGCGTCACCTTCGGCGGCTTCGTTGGCCTGGCTTCCTCGCTGACGATTTATTTCAATACGCAATATGGCTTGAGCGCAGTGACCGCAGGCTACTTCACCGCGGCCTGCGTGTTCGCCGGTTCCATGGTGCGCCCCATCGGCGGCACGGTAGCCGATCGCATCGGCGGGATTCGCTCGCTGACGGTGATGTATGGCTTGGCAGCCATCTTCCTGTTCTTGGTCAGCTTCGGTTTAAGCCAAGCCTGGATGGCGCTGCTGGTATTCGTCGCTGCCATGCTGTCGCTCGGCATGGGTAATGGCGCGGTGTTTCAGTTAGTGCCGCAGCGTTTCCGCAAAGAGATCGGCGTGATGACCGGCTTGGTTGGCATGGCAGGCGGCGTGGGTGGCTTCTTCTTGGCCTCCAGCTTGGGCTATGCCAAACAAACCACCGGCAGCTACCAAATGGGTTTCGTGATTTTTGCAGCACTCGCCGTGATCGCCTTGATCGGCTTGACGACAGTGAAGACGCGCTGGCGTACGACTTGGGGTGCGGCGCATCTGACGGCGGCTAAGATTTAAGCTTTGTTCACCACGGAGATCACAGAGCGCACAGAGAACAGCCGACAAAATAAAAGTGCGTGGCATGAAGTGCTTTTGATTTTCTCCATGTTCTCTGTGATCTCTGTGGTGAATTGCCTTAGTGTTTAAAGCTACAATCCTCCCCATGTCCCTAAAAATCACCGTTGGCCAAGCCACCCATATCGGTAGTCGCGAAGAGAACGAAGACTACGCTGGTTGCGTGACGCCGGAAGGATCCGTCGCGCAGATCAAAGGTGCGTTGCTCGCCATCGCCGATGGTGTAGGCGGTGGCGATGCCGGGCGCGAAGCTTCGGAATACACGGTGCGCGGTGTGTTATCGGATTACTACGCCACACCGGATACCTGGGAAGTGCCATTCGCGTTTGAAAAAATTCTTACTGCTATCAATCGTTGGTTGCTGGCGCAGGGTAGTGCGCGGCGCGATATGGCGGGCATGGCAACCACGCTCTCGGCTTTGGTGTTGCGCGGTGCGCGTTTCTATACCGTGCATGTCGGCGATAGCCGCATTTATCGCTTGCGCGGCGAAAGTTTGCAGCAACTCACTACGGATCATGTATGGGATCGCCCAGACATGCGCCATGTATTAAAGCGCGCCGTGGGATTGGATCAGCATTTATCCGTGGATTACGCCGATGGCGAAATTGCCGTCGGGGATGTGTTCGTGTTGGCCTCCGATGGCGTGTGGGAACCCTTAGGCGAGAAGGCGATGCACGAGTTAATCTTGCTGCATCGCGAGCCACAGCGTATTGCGCAAGCCGTGGTGGAGACTGCGATCAAGCGTGGCGGTCAGGACAACGCGACGGCTATGGTGACACGTGTGGAGCAAGTGGGTGCCGATTCGCTGCAAGATTTTTTGAGTGGTGGAAAAATGCTGCGCTTGCCGCCAAAATTGAAACGCGGCGAAGGTATCGACGATTTTGAAGTGCTGGAAGTGATCCACGATTCGCGCGTCAGCGTGCTGTATAAAGTGCGGCAGATCAGCACCAACCAAATCTTAGTGCTAAAAACATTGCAGCCCACACTAGCGGATGATGCCGTTAGCCAGAGCTGTTTGTTGATGGAAGAATGGCTGACCAAGCGCGTGATGTCACATTATTTCCCGCAAGCCATTCCCATGGCGCCGGGACAGCGCAGTTGCTTATATTTCGTAATGAGCTACCACGAAGGGGCGACGCTGCAACAGCGCTTGGATCAAGGCCAGCATTTCTCGGTAGCCGATGTGGCGCAGATTGGCATTCGTTTAGCCAAAGGTTTATCCGCGCTGCACCGCTTGCATGTGATTCATCGCGACATCAAACCTGCCAATCTGCACGGTGGTGCCGATGGCAAACTGCGCATCCTGGATCTGGGGGTGGCGCTCAATCCTTGGTCCGAAGCCAGCGCGCGCGGCAGTGCTGGTACACCGAGTTTTATGCCGCCAGAACAATTCAATGGCGCGTTGGCCAACGAGCAAAGCGACATCTACGCCACTGGCGTGACGCTGTATCACCTGCTTACCCGCAAGTATCCCTACGGTGAAATCGAGCCGTTCCAACACCCGCGCTTCGGCGACCCCGTGCCGCCCACACGCTATCGCCCGGACATTCCGCAGTGGTTGGAGAATGTCATTCTCAAAGCCGTGGCGCGTGACAACGCTAAACGTTTTGAAACCATCGAAGAAATGTTGCTGGCCTTGGAACAAGGCGAGATGAAACCACTGGCACCGCCCGCAGTCACACCACTCATGGAGCGCGACCCGGCGGTGGTCTGGAAAGTGTTTGCGCTGCTGTCGATTGCGCTGAATCTGTTGTTGATTTATCTGTTGGTGGTTGGGGGGTAAGTGGATTGTGGGATGAAATTTAACGGTTCCAGTATTTATAGAGTCAACTGGAAGCTTGTTGATCGAGGTTAAGTTTTCGCTTTTATTTTCTCCATTGCTTGCTTTGGAAATTTTTTAATAAGCCACTGCAGAACTTCTAGCTGGTCTGGTGATGTTGCGCGACGAACTTGAATTAACAGTTTTTGCAAATCAGGTCGAGTCAAGGTCGCGTTGGATGCCCCTTCATTACATACGGAGCAAATCGCACGCAGGTTTGTTGGATCGTCTGTTCCGCCCATGCTCTTGTCAATGATATGACCAAGATGCAGTCTTGTTTTTCGTGTGGTGTCATAAGGATGAGCTTCACCGGCAACAGCCCCGCACATTTGGCAAGTAAAGCCATTACGGTCAAGGACGTAGGCGCGAGTCTCTTTTGATATGGCGCGCTCAAAAGCAGGTTGCGGTTTTGGGGTCTCAAGTAGGTATTGGCCGGGTTTTAATTCACTACGATCATTATGTGTGAGAATTAGATACCCTTCTTCTGTGCGTAACTCGCGAACACGTCGCGCCCATTCTGTTTGATTATCCGCAACAGCACGCAACTCATCGGAATCCATGATGCGACCAATATTCCCCAAAAAGTAAGCACGTAGTTTTCCCCGCGCACCCCCTCGTTAGCTTTTTACTTTGGCCATTGCTACGCGCGTTTCAGTTTTGGTTTGGCCGCGCCATTCAGAGCTGCTTGAATTTGTGTACCTACTGCACAGGCAACAGGTGGGGGAAATGCATTGCCAATTTGACGGTATGCGGCAGTTTTTTTGCCACTGAGTTGCCAGTGGTCAGGGAAACCCTGAATGCGAGCAGCCATGCGGACTGTAAGGCGAGGAATACCGATAAATTCTTTATCTGGTGCTGAATCAGCAATACCCATGCCATCAACGCCAATCGAAGCCCAGGCTTTTTTTGCTCTTGTGGGACCAAGATCTGGCCCCCCATGTTTTTTACTACCGCCAACCAACGTGGGGGCTATATCGCATGCCCGTTCGCGCCATTGCTTCGCACCGCGCCAGCCATTCGCAGCCATCAGGTCAAAAAGCGCCTCGCCGACTGTCGGTGGCGGTGAGGTCAAGGGTGATGGCCAATTGAAATATTCGGCAGTATTTTTCTTTAGCGCTACAAAAACAACGCGGGGTCTTAACTGAGGAACACCGAAATCGCTTGCATTTAATAAGCGCCATTCAGCTACGTAGCCAAGCTTCTTTAAGTCGGTAATGATTTTTGCGCGGTAATCGTCAAAAATGGAATCAAGTAGTCCGCGTACATTTTCGAGCATGATGGCCTGTGGTTTGCACTCGGAAACCAGTCGAATGGCTTCAGGGAATAGATCTCGCTCATCTACGTTGCCTAGTTGCTTGCCCGCCTTTGAAAACGGCGGACAAGGGACACCGCCGGCCAGAAGCTCGACACCTTTCCACCGATCCGCAGTGTAATGATGTAGATCACCTTCTACGACATTCCAGTGGGGCCTATTGATTCGGAGTGTTTGACATGCCGGTGCTTCGATTTCAACCAGGCTAACATGTTCAAAACCCGCTTGCTCGAGGCCAAGTGCTTGGCCGCCCGCCCCCGCGCAAATTTCTAAAGAATT
>JAHECG010000083.1 GCA_024641855.1 Betaproteobacteria bacterium
TATTTTCCCGATTATTTCCAAGGTGCCTTGGTCAGGCCCCAAACCGGGTTGTTGATCGCCATGTCCATGTCGCGGGCGAAAATGGCAAAGCCGTCATAGCCGTGATAAGGACCCGAGTAATCCCAGGAGTGCATTTGCCGGAACGGCACGCCCATCTTCTGGAATACATACTTCTCTTTGATGCCGGAACCAACCAAATCAGGCTGAATCTTCTCGACGAATTTCTCGAACTCGTAACCGGTCACATCGTCATAGATCAAGGTGCCGTCTTTGACGTAGTGCGTGGTACGCTGATAGTCGTCGTTGTGGCCAAATTCGTAGCCGGTACCGACCACGTTCATGCCCAGATCTTCATAAGCACCGATCACGTGGCGTGGACGCAGACCACCGACGAACAACATCACGGTCTTGCCTTCCAGGCGCGGCTTATACTTCGCCACCACGGCATCCATCATCTTGCGATACTTGGCGATGACTTTCTCAGCACCTTCTTTGATCTTGTCATCAAAGTGGCTGGCGATTTCACGCAAGCTGGCTTCGATCTTGGACGGTCCGAAGAAGTTGTACTCAACCCATGGAATCCCATACTTCTCTTCCATGTGACGCGAGATGTAGTTCATCGAACGGTAGCAGTGCAGCACGTTGAGCTTAGCGCGCGGCGTGTTCTCCAGCTCGGCGATGGAGCCGTCGCCAGACCACTGAGCAATCACGCGCAGACCCATTTCTTCCAGCAGGATGCGTGAAGCCCAGGCATCGCCGCCGATGTTGTAGTCGCCGATAATCGCGACGTCGTAGGGCGTGCTTTCGAAAGGCGCGGGTTTGTCGCCCATCTTGTCGAACACCCAGTCACGAATGGTGTCGTTGGCGATATGGTGGCCCAACGACTGGGAAACGCCACGGAAACCTTCGCAACGCACTGGAACAATAGTCTTGCCGTCGTATTCCTTGGATTTCTTCTTCGATACCGCTTCGATATCGTCACCGATCAGGCCGATCGGGCACTCGGATTGCACGGTAATGCCTTTGTTGAGCGGGAACAGAACTTGGATCTCGTCCATGATCTTTTCCAACTTCTTGTCGCCGCCGAACACGATGTCCTTTTCTTGGAAATCGGAGGTGAACTGCATGGTGACGAAGGTATCAACACCAGTGGTGCCGATGTAGTAGTTACGACGCGCAGCCCAAGAGTACTGGCCGCAGCCGACTGGGCCATGGCTAATATGAATCATGTCTTTGATCGGGCCCCACACCACGCCTTTGGAACCAGCGTAGGCGCAACCGCGAATCGTCATCACACCCGGGATGGACTTGACGTTGGATTTCACGCCGCAATCGGGTTTACCTTCTTCAAAGGTGCCCAAGTGTTTGGCACGCCGCTTGGCGGTTTTATCTGGATAGACCTCCAGGACTTCTTTAATCAACTCCTGGTTTCTTGCTTTCGTTTGTTCGACTGTGAGGCTCATTTCGCCCTCCTAATTAATGTGGATACAAAACACCGGCATCCCGGTTCCCGGGAAAACTCTGCGAAAGACACCGCAACTGGCGATGTGCTTGGCAGAGGTCTCCCTCTGTGATTCCGCCACCTACACCCGGCAGGTGGCGGGACCCTATTACGCGTCCGCTTACGCGGCAGCTTCTGCGGCTAATTCTGCAGCCGTCTTACCGACGATGGACTCGTCGATTTGCTTCATAATGCCGTGCTCCATCAGCATGTCTTCCAACTCGTCCATGGTGATGGGGGTTGGGATAATGCCGTTGCCGGAGTTGCCGTGAATCTTGGTAGCCAGATCACGGTACTCTTGGGCTTGCTTCGAATCAGGCGCATATTCCAATACCGTCATACGACGCAATTCAGCGTGTTGCACCACGTTGTCGCGTGGTACGAAGTGAATCAGCTTGGTACCCAGCTTGGCAGCCAGGGATTCAGCCAATTCCAATTCCTTGTCGGTTTGGCGCTCGTTGCACACCAATCCACCCAAACGCACACCGCCGGAGTTTGCATACTTCAGAATGCCTTTGGAGATGTTGTTGGCGGCATACATCGCCATCATCTCACCGGACATCACGATGTAAATTTCCTGCGCCTTGTTCTCGCGAATCGGCATGGCGAAACCACCGCACACCACGTCGCCAAGCACGTCGTAGGAAACATAGTCGATCCCTTCGTAAGCGCCTTCTTCTTCCAGGAAGTTAATGGAAGTGATCACGCCACGACCGGCACAGCCAACGCCAGGCTCTGGGCCACCGGATTCAACGCAACGGATATCTTTGTAACCAATCTTCATCACGTCCTCGAGTTCCAAGTCCTCCACGCTACCGGCTTCGGCAGCTAGGCTCAGGATGGTGTCCTGGGCTTTAGCGTGCAAAATCAGACGCGTTGAGTCGGCTTTTGGATCGCAGCCGACGATCAGGATTTTTTGTCCCAAGTCTGCCAACGCAGCCAGCGTATTTTGTGAAGTGGTGGACTTACCAATACCACCTTTGCCGTAGAAAGCGATTTGCCTTAATTTTTTGTCCGACATTTGATTCTCCTAAAATTAAAAAATAAATTCGTAACCGATTCGCTTAGGCAGCAAGCACTCAGCCGATTCAGAGCTTCTGCGCACCGTTTGTTTTTCTTCTTATCGTGTACGGATCCGGCAAAACTTTTACTGCACACTTGCTACTGAGCAACGACCGTGCCACCCTCGGATAAATCTGCTATCAACATGTTTTTATTATGTTATTTATAATTTTTGGCGTGCGTTATGGCTTGTTACAAATGCGACAAAGCAAAAATCCATGTCGTGAAGGGGACAAGCCAAAGAAGGAAAACTGCGCGGAAAAACGCTCAATGCGTTTGTAAGGAGAGGGGCAAATCAGATAGCCGATATTGCCCTTTGAGCACCGCTTGCGAGAGATGCGACAGCGTCATGCGACCCAGATAGGAGAACATTTCTTGTTTTACTGGCTTCCATTTGTGATGCATGGGGCAAGCGGTCTCGTCACCGCATGCCTTATGACCAAGCAGGCATTCGCGATCAACGTATTGGCCTTCCATCAACAGCAAGACATCCAGTAGATTGGTCTGCGCCGCACCGTCACGCAAATAATAGCCACCGGATCGTCCGCGCACCGACTCGAGCAATTGCTGCCGACTCAAATCCTGCAAAATCTTCGCCAGATAAGCATGTGGCACGCCCAAGTTGTGCGCGATTTTGCGATTCAGCACCGGCTTCCCATAGGGCTGGGTGGCTAAGTAAATCAGCGCCTGGATGGCGTATTGACTGGTGCGGGAGAAAAGCATGGCATCCTCAATGTCTTGCTTGTTTTTTAAGCAATGCTTGTGCCACACCGTTTCATCGCAACTTTTAGGCATTTTTTCGCCCACCCACTCATTTAGCTTTGTTGCAAACCATACACACCGCGGCATCTTGTCCGACATACGACATGGCGCAATGGGGGCCAGATCCGCGCAGACAGCAGTCAAATGCAGTTTTGTGTTTGCGGAACAGTTCTTGCTGTATTCGTTTTAAAGCTCACCTCTTTTAGGAGAATAGCAATGCAAATCGGCGTAGAGAGTGCAAAGGCGGTCGACAACAAACGTTTGTTCGTCGTGGCCAACGACGACATCACCCGTATGGCGCTGCAATTCATGTTGCACGACGAAAATGAAACCCATGACTTGGCAACCTTGGAAGCAGCATTCGACAAAAGCGTTGAATGGAAGCCCGATCTCCTGTTGCTGGGGATTGATGTCGTGCAAGAGCGGGGCATCGATGTCCTGGCGTTGATCAAATCGCGCCTGACGGATACCAAGCTGCTGCTGGTTGCGGAGAATCGCGAAGATCCACTGGTTTCGGCCTGCCAAAGCGCCGGTATCGATGGCTTGCTGTTAAAGCCATTGACCGTTGAAGAGGTGCGCAGAAAAGTGGATGGCCAACTGGGACGCAAACGTGCACCGATACAAATTCATGCGCTTTAACACGGCAAGGCGCTTGCACTGGGCCAACAGCGCAACTGAGTGCCAAGATAACAGCAATGTCGATCACGTAACCGCCAGTAGCCTCTGATCCATGCGCGCAACTCTTGATGACGTGCTCGAACGAGCGCTGGGGGCTTATATCGGCTTCGCCATCGGCGACGCCTTAGGAGCAACGGTTGAATTTATGACGCCCGATGAAATACATCAAAGCCATGGCATGCATCGCGATATCGTCGGTGGCGGCTGGCTCAAGCTCAAAGCCGGTCAAATAACCGACGATACGCAGATGTCCTTGGTGTTGGGAAATTCCATTATGGACAGCGGTGGCTGGAACATAAAAGCCGCTGCCAATGCGTTCGCCACCTGGCTCAAATCAAAACCAATCGACGTCGGCAATACCTGCCGCCGCGGCATTCAACGCTACATGACCAACGGCACGCTTGCGGCACCACCCAATGATGGCGATGCAGGCAACGGTGCATGCATGCGCAACCTGCCTTTGGCACTGGCAACCTTGCACGATGATGCTGAATTCACACAGGCATCGTTGGAACAATGCCACATCACGCACAACCACCCGTTGTCGGACACTGCAACGCTTGCGCTCGGCAATATGACGCGCGCACTGATTTTAGGTGGCGGCATGAAAGATTGCCGTCATATTGCGAATCGGTTGATCGGTGAATTTCCTGAGTTTCGCTTCGAGCCCTACCCCAAACGCGCATCGAGTTACATCGTCGACACGACACAGACCGTACTCCACTCTTTTTTTCGTACCGATAATTTCGAATCCTGCGTGACCGAAGTCGTCAATCGCGGTGAGGATGCCGACACCAATGGCGCACTGGCCGGCATGCTGGCTGGCGCCGCTTATGGCGTATCGGATATCCCGAGTTATTGGCTGAAAAAGCTGGATAAAAACATCAAGACAGAAATCGAGCATCAAACGCATGCATTGATCAAACTCGCGCAGAAAGTAAAACCAGACACAAAGCCGAAAGCAACCCGCAAAGTCACTTTGGACTAATCATGACGACCCTCATTTTTTACGAAAAGCCGGGCTGTGCAACGAATGCCCAACAAAAACGCCTACTGCTGGATGCCGGACATGAGGTGGTCGTGCGGGATATCTTGAGCGAGCCTTGGACAACGCAGCAACTACAAAACTTTTTCGATGGTCTGCCTGTCAGCGAATGGTTCAACCGCGCCGCGCCGCAAATAAAATCTGGTGAAATTGATCCGGCTCACGTCGATGGCAAAACCGCATTGTCCATGATGCTCAGCAATCCTCTGTTGATACGACGACCCTTGATCGAAGCCGATGGCTGGCGCTTGGTCGGATTCGATGCAATCCAGATCGAGCAGCAATTGGGTATTGCCGGAAATAAATATCCATCCACGCAACGCGAGAATTGCTCGCGTCTGCAGGCGGCAATGCCTTGCCCCACTCCACACCAAGATGCGGCAAGCGACAACGAACGTGCACAAGTTGCACTGGCTTACCATGAGCGCACCAAACATCGGCCGGAACGCTATGCCGCCGGCCCGGAAACCTTGGACTGGACTAACCAGCCAGATCCTTTCCGCATTTATCAAGGCAGCCCTACCTTGCAACTCCCGCTGTGCGCCGGGCGTATGGCGCAAGCATTCGGTGCCGCACCTGCATCTTTGTCGCTGGATGCGCTCGGCGCACTGCTGGAACTCTCGCTCGGGCTATCAGCCTGGAAGGAATACGGACCAGACCGATGGGCGCTGCGTTGCAATCCATCCAGCGGCAATTTGCATCCGACCGAGGCTTATGTAATTGCACGCGGGGTGCAAGGACTCGATGATGGTCTGTATCACTACACCAGCCGCAGTCATGCGTTGGAGCAGCGTTGTCACCCATCGGCCGCGCAGCTGCGTAGCGATAGCGGTCTGTGGATTGGCCTATCATCGATCCACTGGCGCGAAGCCTGGAAATACGGCGAACGCGCCTTTCGCTATTGCCAGCTGGATGTAGGCCATGCGCTGGCAGCGCTACGCTATGCCGCAGGTTTATTGGGATGGGAAATACGCTTGGTCAGTAGCTGTAATAGTCAGCGCATGGCACAGCTATTCGGAACCGAACGCGACGTGGACTTTTCCGGTGCCGAGCGCGAGGAGCCTGATCTGCTGTTGCAAATCATCAACCCAACGCAGCAGCCAACTTTGCTTGAACCAACACCTTGGGATACAACTGACACGCTCTGGATGGGGCAGGCGAATATCCTCGACCCCTACCCCATGTACCACTGGCCGGTGATCGATGAAGTTGCATCGGCCACCACCAGTCTACAAGATCAAGCACCAACGACTCTGCGCAGTGATTACCCGCCCGGAACCAGCGCCAGCCGATTACCTGTGCCCGAAGTGATTATGAGCCGACGTAGTGCCCAGCGCTTCGATCCAAGTTTTACCATGAGCACCAGCAATTTCTATCACCTCATCGATAGTCTGCTGCCGCGTCAACAACTGCCTTGGGATATTTGGAATTTTGTGCCACAAGTGCATCCAGTTTTTTTCGTGCATCGCGTAGAAGGCTTAGCCGCCGGATTGTATATCCTAGTGCGTGAAGCAACTGCGGAAGCACGCCTGCGCGCTGAGATGAGCGATGAATTCGAATGGTTACCTGTTGCAGGCTGCCCCGCACATTTACCTTTATACCGTCTGCAAGCAGGTCAATGGAACAAAGTCGCGCGCGCCATCAGTTGCCAACAAGCCATCGCTGCCGATAGTTGTTTCTCGCTCGGCATGTTGGCCGAATTTGAACCGACGGTGCAACAGGATGCTTGGCGCTATCGTCAACTGCATTGGGAAGCAGGCTTACTCGGCCACGTGTTGTATTTGGAAGCAGAGACCCTGGCACTGCGCGGTACCGGAATTGGCTGCTTCCTCGACGACGCTTTCCACGAGTTGCTGGGATTGCAAAGCAAACGCTTCCAATCGCTCTATCACTTCACGATAGGGCGCGCGATCACCGACGAGCGCATCACGACAGAGCCACCGTATGCCGAGCGTACTTAATCAACGCTCGGCGCATATCGCGACGATCCGTAGCGCCGGCAACTACCTCTGCCAGCTTACGCTGTTGTCGGCTGGAATCCGGCGCTACAGTCCATACCTTCGCTAAAGGAGCAACCACCATGACCTACGCCAGAAAATTTCAACGCATCGATGCCGCAACCGCCATGCAGCTGCTCACCCGTGACAATGTGCTGGTGCTGGACTCGCGCGACCCAGCCAACTTCGAGTTGGCGCATATTGACAATGCACACCGCCTCTCCAGTGAAAACCTGGATCCCCTACTCATCGGCACACCCAAGGCCACGCCGATTCTGTTGTACTGTTATCACGGCAATGCCAGCCAAACTTATGGTCAGATGTTTTCGGATTTTGGCTTTGCCGAGGTCTACAGTCTGGATGGCGGCTTCGCTGCTTGGCAGCGCATACAGGCGAAAAAAGCTCCAACCACCCTCAGCGCGCGTCTCGCGCAATGGCTGCTGGACCACAGCTATCCACTCGACGATCTTAATGCCGTCGCCGAATATGGCATGACGCCCTTGATGCGCGCCAGCAAAGAAGGGCAGATCAGTATCGTGTTCGATCTGATGCAAGCTGGCGCCCCACCGGACACAACAAATAGCGATGGCAATAACGCCTTGTGGTTGGCTTGTGTGGGGGCAAATATCGATACCATCGATCTATTGATCCGTGCCGGTATTCCACTAAATCATCAGAACGACAACGGCGCTTCCTGCCTGATGTATGCCGCTTCGACAGGTAAACATGCGGTGGTGGAAAAACTGCTGGCGCTAGGCGCCGATCCTACGCTTAAAACCTTAGACGATTTCAGCGCGTTGGATATGGCTGCGACGATTGAGTGTTTACGCTTGCTGCGTAATGTAGAAAAAGAGTTGTTGCAAGCCGTCAACTAAATCAGAACGTTTACGAAAGTCATCCATCATGAAAACCTTCATCCAAATATGTGAAATCTGGGTGCCCAATAAAAACCGTAGCGTTCTTGAATTTCTGGGTGGCTTATACGGCCCACACAAACAGTTCCGCCTAGCCAGCGAGCAGATGTGCTTCGGCTTCAATGAAGGTTTGCCCGGCAAGGCGTGGGCCGCGCGCCATCCCATCATCCTCAAGGATTTGCAGCACTCCTATTTCAAGCGCGCCGCTGCCGCGCAGGCTGCCAGCCTCAGCAGCGCTGTAGCGTTGCCGATTTTTGCCGGGGACTATCTGACGGCGGTGCTGGTACTGTTTTGCGGGGATGACGCGGAGCACGTCGGCGCCATTGAACTTTGGCACAACGACCCAGCTAAATCGCCTGATATGGGTTTGGTGGAGGGTTACTATGGAATCGCCGAAAACTTCGAATACGTGTCGCGCCGGACCCAGTTCCGCCGTGGCTTCGGCCTACCCGGCCTGGCTTGGCAAAGCGGCATGCCGGAGATTCTGGGCGATCTATGGAATTCGGAACGCTTCCTGCGCAAGGACGATGCGCGTAAAGCGGGGTTGAGTAAGGGTTTGGGCATACCGATATTCGGTGAACCCGAACAAAATTATGTCATGACCTTCTTGTCCGCCATGGGAACGCCCATCGCGCGCCGTTTTGAAATATGGATACCGCAGCAAGATCGCGAGGCGCTGATATTCAATGCCGGTTATTGCGACTGCGTGGCCGATTTCGCACAGGATTATGCAGTCACTCAACTCTATCCTGGCGACAGCACAATCAGCCGCGCTTGGGTAACAGGTATACCTGAAATCTGTGAAACCGTGATCGAAGAAGGTTCAGCCATCGGTGCTTCCACGCGCAAGGCAGGATTGGAATCGATGGTGGCACTGCCGGTGTTAGAAAGCGGACGCCTGAAAGCCGTCGTGGCACTTTATTTTTGACGGCTTCTTACCTAAGTAAGCATCTGAAGGCTAATTCTTTACAGTCCCTCATCTTCCCACATGATATCCATGCAACACACGCGATCCTCGTCATTGGCGTTCTTAAGTCGCACAGAAAGCGTAATGCATAGACTGGCATCGGTGATCGAAAAATAAGGGCGGCTAATCTGAATGTTGCCCGGGTCGGCCATGGCCCGTTGAAAGTACGGCCGCATGGTCCAGGTTGCTCCTACTGGATTGGCAACAGGATAAAAGCGCGGATCGCTATTCAGGTCGCACAGCGCCGATTGAATATTGTCACCGAGTTGCTTGCCTTTCCCGTCCAACAAATAGCAACGCAATACTTTCGGTAAGGTCAATAGCCGCTTAGTCACTTCATCGGAATCCGCGTCAAAGGCCATCGCATCCGCACTGCCGCTAAACCCTTCCAAATAAGGCTCTAGTACCGCATGGTAGTTTGTTCTAATCGCGCACGCAGCCAGCGCTTGGCGCTCCATTTGAGCACCCAGCAAAGCCAAACTATCGATAGCCTGATTCAGGTCACGCGCCGGACGTGCGTAGTAAAATCCCTGCACGAAGTCTACGCCCGCATCCAAGGCAATCATCGCCTCTGTTTCGTTTTCGATTCCCTCGAGCAGCGTCAAGCATCCACTCTCATGCAGCAGCGCCACCAAACTGGGTAATACGCGCCGAAATTTTCGGCTGCTGTTCGCCTGAATTAAGGTGGATCGATCAATCTTGACGATATGCGGTTGCACATGCCAAATGCGCTCGAAATTAGATTGGCCTGCGCCGAAATCGTCGATCGCGACTAAACATCCGAGTTCACGGTAATACTGCATTGCCTCTGCCAGCATGCCTTCATCTCGAATTTCATTCTCGACCAATTCAAGTACGACTCTGTGCGGCGCAAGTCCGTGGCGCTCCAGCATCGCCTTAAAATAAGCGCCGTATTCTTTGCCGCTCATCGCGACCCGCGCATTCACATTCAAAAAGAGCCAGGGTTCGTCCAAGCCCGCAGCGACAAAATTGCGCACATGGATATTGCGCGCTAGGCGATCCAAAAAAACAATATCGTCGTTGGTTTCTATCGTATCGAACAATAGGCTTGGAGACTGCGCTTGCCCGTCAGCGCTTCGCGGACGGAGCAAACCCTCATAACCAACGACCCGATGATGAGCCAAACTAATGATAGGTTGAAAATGACTATGCAAATCCAGATTGTAGAAATTCCCAACAACACCATCTGGACCGATAGTCGTTACCTCTTCAATACCATCAAGAGAGAAATCACGTTTGAACGGGTGAGATAAGTCATTCATTGCGGCAATTCCATTAACTCGGAAACTCATTTAACGGCATCTATTTGTTCTTCTAAAGCATGTACTTAACGACGCACCAAAATGAATTTCATGCACCAAAATCGCGCACTTTTTTGCTTCAGGTTTAAATCGACGATATTTCCTGGTAACCGCTGTAATGCTTATCTAGATTCAGTCGCAACACGAACATGCTGGAGAGGGAAAACCCATGTTGTTCATAAAAGCGTAACGCGCCTATATTTTCTTTATCGGTCAGCAGCGTGATGCGCAGAAAACCCCGACTCTGCGCCCAACTCAAGATGTGCTGAATCATTTGACTACCAACACCTCGATCGCGAAAGGGGCGCATGACGATCACATCCTCCAGTTGAATAACCGGCCCACCCTCCGCCGTGCTAATGGTGAAGAGGACGGTGGCCATACCGATAACTTCATTGTTGTAGCGCGCTATGAAAATCTTGCCGCATTCGGGATGGTCGATAATTTGCAGCAGACCGAGCACTTGCTTTTGTGGATTCGGCGTGAAGTCCTGTTCTTGGGTAAACAACTCTTCCAGCAAGCCCAACAAAGCAGGAACGTGCCTACGCTCAGCCAAGCTGATGGCAATGCCATGCATCACATCAACCTGCGACAGCTAACGGTTCCGCCGTTTTGGCTCCGCACAACAGTCGTTGAAATTCTTCCAACGGTATATCTAAGCGTTTAATGTTTTGCTCTTGAATGAACCGCGCTTCGTTGCGGGTCAACTCGCCTGGTAACACCGCCCAATGCACGTCGGATGAACGCTTCATGACTTGGCGCGCGAAGGTGCGCTCCAACTGATTGCTGAAGCGGCAACCCAAAAACAGGAAATGTCGATCGGTGCGCAACTCTTGCACGATGGGCGGGATCGGCGTTTGGATATCGATCTCAGTCAACACTTCGACGAAATCGGTGTCTGACACTAGGAAGTTTTTAGCCGGCAAAATGGAGCCTAGCGGTTTGTATAGGATCACCGGCCAAGTGTCTGCCTCCATCGGATCGCCTTGGTCGCCATTTTGGCGGAAGTAATGCGTCCAGGTGCCGAAATGCTCGGACTGGCTAACCCCTTGGATCTGCCCCCACAATCGCCGCGACTGGAGTGCGCTTGCCATGGCATTGTCGTACCAGACATCGACGATCAATAAGGGTTCGCTGGTCAGGCCCGCTAGATAGCGATGCAGTGCGGTTGGCTCTACGGTGGGCGTGAACGCTTCCGTCATGTGCCCTACCAGCGTCTTGCGGTGCTTGAAATTTTCAATGTATTGCGCGGCGGCGGTTAAGTTGCCGCGTATCTTGAACGGCACGCTCGACTTAGCCACCAAGCGCTGTACCAGTGCTGCGGGCGATTTCGGTACCGGGCATTCGCCCGCGACCAAATCAAGTATGCCCGGCCCCAGATAAGGTACGACGCCCCCCTGTTCCAGATGAGCGGAAATTTCCTTCAGTAAAGCATCGACCTGATCCATGATCACCCCTTAAGCCGCTGTTGATTTCAATTGTTCGATCTGCGCGCGCGGAATGCGAAAAATGGCGCGGCCACCGGATAGGGACTCATAATTGTCCGTAGTGGCGCTGCTAAGCAAATTAAACCAAGCCTGCGCATTCATCGCCGCTGGCCGTTCCCCAATTTCCGTCACCGTGCCATTCGTGGCAAAGCGCACGTGGATCATCACTTTATCGTTTTCCATGGTGTTTCTCCTTTAGTCATTCAAGAGTTGAACGGTAATATTTTCAGTACCGAGTTTAGCCTGGCAGGCTAATCGCGAGCCGGAGCCAACGCCGACGATGCCGTCTAGTTTCTCGTTTTCGATGCGCTGAATTTTGCTTAAACTTTTGCGTCCTTCAGTGACAGAAATATGGCAGGAACCACATTCGGCCTTGCCGTCGCATTTGTGCTTGATAGGTTCGCCGGCAGCCAGCAAAGCTTCGAGGATGCTAATCCCTTCAGCAGATTGCACGGTCTTGCCCGATGGATTAATCGTTAACATTGGCATTGCAGTACTCCTTGAGTGTCTAGTCAAACGTAAAAAAGTCATGGTTATAAATAAATTGCCGAGCCTGCACCGATATTGATCGAAGCATCCTTGGCGGTTTGCACGATGAAGCCGATTTGGTCCGCGCTCAAATGTGCGTTGAAGGGCAGCGCAATAATCCGATCCGCCACTTTTTCCGTCACCTTGAAATCGCCCTTGCGATAACCTTGGTCGGTATAGAAGGTTTGCAAGTGTTGCGGCTGGCAATAAGCCGTAGCCTCGATTTTTTCGGTATGCATATCGTTGACGATGGCGTCGCGACTGCTTTTGGTAAAACGCGTTCCCAGATGCACTAAATACAGGAACCAATGCACTTCCGTGACATCCGGTGCAATATAAGGATCTTTAAGACCTTCAAATGATTTGACGAATTCGTAGTACATCAATTCGACTTGCTTGCGACGCTCGAGAATTTGGTCGATGCGCTGCAACT
>JAHECG010000149.1 GCA_024641855.1 Betaproteobacteria bacterium
TCTTGCGTCGACTCAAAATCGCTTTCGATGCAAAAGGAATCGAAATTCCCTTCCCGCATCTCACCGTGTACGCAGGCGAGCTTAAAAATGGATCGGCACCACCATTTAGAATTGACCAGCAAATCAAAGCGGGTTGAGTTTATCTAAGAGGGGACTCTAAATGAAGGCTGCGTGGGTCTCTAATTCGGCCATTGCAGTCTATCGCATTTTCCAAAAGCAGACGTTCAACGTTTGAGCTAACCGGCTGGACGCCGCAGGCGGCCAGTCCGAGCGGAACGAAGTGGATCGGTGTTGATCGGTGTGTTAGCGCGCATTTTTACCCCGCTCACGCGTTGCAAAGAATCTGTCAGAGTCATTGTATGCGTAGGGATCAACAAGATCATCTGACTCGGGTGCGGAAACGTAATTGAGATTTAAAGCTTCCATGATTTTGCGCATGATGGAAGGAGCCGCTTTGTTTAGTACGACAAAGAAGCAGTTATTCTGTTCTTCCTCGGTAAGCATGATATCTAGGTACGGATCAATCTGGTCGGTTAAGCCATACCAGAATTTGTCTTGTTTTTTCCACTTTAGCGCCGGATATAGGGATGAGAGTTTTTCTTTAACTTGTTCAGCGCTGCCAAGTGGGGTGGCATGCATTTCACTCCAACGATTTATGGGTGGTAACCCATCAGGCGCTCTGTAAAGGTAGAAGAGAAAGCTCATGCGCTCTAACGTTTGAATTCACCGGCCTGCGCGGCTTTTTGCGCAGGTCCTGTGGAATAATGGGCTGGGCATCGCGTTGTCATTAGAGCCTCAATGAGCTTGCGTCCTTAGCTTGCGGGCTAGCAAGGTATATTGCAGCCTCCTCAGCGAACCCACTGAAGAGGTTCCAATACTCGGGGACATAGTTATACCATGGCGGAAGTTTTCCCCTTTATGGGCACAGTCGGCATAGTAGCCAAACATGTAAATCGCCACATCTTTAGACATGTACCCGGAATTGATGAGCAAGACTATCTCTTCAAAGAACGTCAAGAACTTCCGTTTCGGGTCCCACATAGCTGGTTCTCGAAGGTCGGGGTGATCTCCGTCGAGGATTCGGAGAACCGATGACAAAACTGGGTCATCGAATAGGCGGCGGTGCTGCGTGAGAGTGAACTCCACACGTTTCAGTTGATGCTCTCGAGCACGCTGCTCCAACTCTGAGATGCGTTGCTCGCGGAATCGCTGCACTTCACGCCAAGCCTTATATGCAGCAAATAGAATCCCAGGAACCACAACGAGAGTCCCTATGATTGAAACTAAGTCTTTCCAATCAGACATGGACATGCAATATGAACTCGCGGTAAGGCAATACA
Organism: Betaproteobacteria bacterium; assembly: GCA_024641855.1. Lineage (GTDB taxonomy): Bacteria > Pseudomonadota > Gammaproteobacteria > Burkholderiales > Thiobacteraceae > RBG-16-58-11. The sequence goes on from JAHECG010000149.1 coordinate 1,341, forward strand.
GGGTGGTGGTCATAGTGATGCCCAACGTTTGACATAAGGGGCGCGCTTTAGCGCGTCCCGCTTGATGGATGGGTTGGGCGTTATTGGAAACACAACTCTTCATCCTCTGGCATTTTCCCTCGCTCCAGCATGGCAGCGAGCGCAGGTTTCGCCGTCTTAATGACCATAGCCCATTGCGGTAACATAATTGCGCTAGTGTCATCATCAATAGATTGTGGAGTAACCCCGCAAAACTCACCAATTGCCGCGCTCACGATACTCAGGAGTACTACTTCAGTGGGCGTGAATACCGGCATAGCAAAGTACTCTGGCGGAAGAGGAATTGGAACCCAGTCTTCCCATGAATTGATCAACTCGTTCATTCCCAACTCTGGTGGCATAGTTTCGCACTCGATCAGCCACTCAAGCATTTCAATGACTCGATTCCGAATACGCTGAAGTACGAGTTGTGATGTCACGGTTTGTAGGCCCAACGTGAAAGGTAACCGGCTGCCGGAGCGCGCAGCGCGGAGGGAACCCGGCAGCGCAGCTGACGGGCAGTCCGGTTGACCGACGGGTTGGGCGACTGATTAGAACCCGCTTTAGTCACTGGCATCTCCATGAGCGGTGGTGCTTTCATCTTCAAATCGGTCTCTGTTTTGGCGATGGCCTCTGCCAGAGTAACCAAAGTCATCTCCTGGGTCTGGTTCTTCGCGGTATCGACCAGAAGCTCGCGCTGGTTTTTGCCTTTTTATAAGGATGGTAAGCACGGCACCTGCAAAAGGCAGACACCAAACGAAAGCGAGCTGAGCAACCCGCTGCCCTTGAGAGGATAGATCGTCTTGAAAGACCCAGTAAGAGGCCCATGCGTTTAGGAGCAGCAAGATAAGAAATATGATCAGCCACATTTCAAACACTACGATAACTCCAAGGCGCCCAACGTAGAGCTAACCGGCGGCGCTTTAGCGCCGTCCAGCGACCGAAGGGAGCGAGGTTGAGCGCCATGTTAGCCACGGGCATGCCAACACCGTAGGTAGTAAATTGAAGCCGCGATGACCCACGCGAGCCAAGAGAGCGGCACCAGCCAAAAGGCATTCCAAAGTACCCAGTGAGTTACGCCTAGCGGAAAAGAAAGCACTGATTTTGAATTGGGGTATGCATCAAACAGCACCGGTACCAGCAGAAGTTCGAAAGCCACCCAGGGCACAACAATTAAGAGTGCCAAGACTGCTGGGTAGCCAACGATGCGAGCGGCCGCGGAAGTTGCGAATTTAGCGGGACTTTTAAGGCGAGGACGACGAAAAACTGCAACGGCCAAAGGAATAGCGATAGGCAGCACAGCGAAAAAACCCCAGAACACGAACCAAAGAGGCCAACGTTCTATTGCTGCGCCGATGGTGTCAGTAACCGGACTCATGAGTGGCTAACGTACTAGCTCAGGGGCGACCGGAGGCCAAAGGCCGGAGGGAACCGGCAAGCGCAGCTTGCCGGGCGTCCCCTGGAGCGGCGGGTTAGGCAGCGACACGTTTGTAAAACTCAACGTTATAGCCACTGAGGACATAGAAACTCTCACCCTCAAAGTGAATGTGCTGGAGAGAACGTTCTTTTTCTTCGTGCCACGCGATGACCACCGACGATGAATCGCGCGCAATGACTGAGTAGGGCACGGAATCTTTTGTGCCTTCAAACTCGGTGTAAATGTGCGTCTCGGTAAAACGAAGAGTGAACTTCCCAAATATGCTTTCGAACCGCTCCCGTTCTTCGGGCGATATTTCTTTCTGATACTTCCAGAGCGACACGGTGCGCTCTTTGTTAGAGCGCCAAGTACCAAGAAGGCGTTTGTCAGTAATGCGGTTCTCGCGTGCGCCAAATGCGGCGCTTGCGAGCAAAGCGACCGAAGTACCGAGAATGGCTTTAAGTGCGTGACGTCGCATAGCTGCCTAACGACGCTGTAGAAAAACCCCATTCTGAACGCCCTGTTCAGCCCTGGGTATATTTTTTTTAAACGCAACGCTCATCTTCATCTTTCGCACCCCGTGTTTTCTAAAATACCTTCACT
>JAHECG010000150.1 GCA_024641855.1 Betaproteobacteria bacterium
ACAGCGTGATGGCTTTATTTTGCAGGTGGGCGATGCGATTGACGCAGGCATTGAGAAATTCGCGGTCGTGCGACACCAGCAAAATACTGCCGGGGTAGCGCGCCAGATATTGTTCCAACCAAATGATCGCTTCCAGATCGAGGTGGTTGGTGGGTTCGTCCAGCAGCAACAGATCGGCGCGGCGCATCAGGGCGCGTGCCAGATTCAGGCGCATGCGCCAGCCACCGGAGAAGCTCGACACGGGGCGCTCAATTTCTTCCGGCGCGAATCCCAGGCCACTCAATAATTGTGCTGCACGCGCCGGGGCGGCATAACCTTGAATCGCTTCCAAACGATGCTGCGCATCGAACCAAGCATCGTCGTGCTGCTCAAGTGCCAGAATGGCTTCCAGCGCACGCAACTCGCTATCGCCATCCAGCGTAAACTCCAGCGCCGAGCGCTCGGAGTTGGCGATCTCTTGCTCGACAAAAGCCATGGTTTTGCCAGCCTGCAACGAGATCTCGCCACCATCGGGCTTGAGTTCACCGCGAATCAGGCGAAATAGTGTGGATTTGCCGCTGCCATTGGGCCCGACCAAGCCGACGCGTTGTTCGGCGAACACTTGCAGGTTGGCGTTGACGAACAGCGGCTTGCTGCCAGCGAGTTGATTTAAATTGAGGATATTCAGCACGGGCGCCATGATACCCGTCCTACACCCGCACGTCGAAGAAACCCGTCCCGGATTTAGTGACAACGGCATTTATCGGGTTAGAATAGTATCTTTAGTGATTGCGGATCATCATGGCTGACACACTACAAACCCTGAAACAAATCATCGCCGAAAAACTCGACATCAACCCGGACACGTTGACGGCCGAGAGCACGCTGGAAGATATTGGATTGGATTCTTTGGATATTTTCGATGTGATTTTCCGCGCTGAAGATACTTTTAAAATTAAAGTAACGGATTACCAAGCCAATCTTAAAACCTTGCAAGATGTGGTTAATCTGCTTGATCAATTAATCAAAGAGCAGCACCCCGGCTAACGGCTCACAGATGCGTCGCGTCGTCATCACCGGCAGGGGGATCATCGCTCCGCTCGGCAACACCCCAGAAACTTTCTTTGCCAACTTGATGGCGGGTAAATCGGGTATTCGTCGTTTGGAAACGGATTTTGCCGAAGGCTTGGATGTCAAAATCGCGGCCGCCGTAGACTTCGATCCGCTGCAACATCTCACCAAACACAAAGCTTCCGGCCTGGATCGAGTGAGCCAAATTGCGCTGGTTGCAGCCAACCAGGCCATCGCCGATGCGCAACTGGATTTGGCACAAGCCGATAAATCGCGCATCGGTGTTTATCTTGGCACCGGCATGGGCGGTGCTGCCGCGAGCGAGGAAGGCTACATTCGCTTGTATCGTGACAATGCTTCGCGGCTAAAACCCTTTACGGTGCTGATGGCGATGAACAGCGCCGCCGCCTCGCAAATTGGGCTTGAGCATGGCTTGTCCGGGCCAAACCTGACTTATTCCACCGCTTGCTCTTCGTCCAGCGTCGCCATCGGCGAAGCGTTTCGTCAAATTCGCCACGGCTACGCTGACGTGATGTTGGCAGGTGGCAGCGAAGCCTTGCTGACCTACGCCACGATTCGCGCTTGGGAGGCGCTACGCACCTTAGCCAAGGAAGATCCCACCGACCCCGGTGCTTCGTGCAAACCATTCTCGCTCGACCGCACAGGGTTGGTACTTGGCGAGGGAGCAGCCATGGTAGTACTGGAAGAGTTGGAACGCGCTCAAGCACGCGGCGCAAAAATCTATGCCGAACTGACAGGTTTTGGCTGCGCCAACGACTGCACCCACATCACCTCTCCCACCATCGAAGGTCAAACCCGAGTGATGCGCGCGGCCCTGGATTCGACCAACTTACGACCCGAGGACATCGGCTATATCAATGCCCACGGCACGGCTACGCAATTAAACGACGCGGTTGAAACCGCCGCCATCAAAGCGGTGTTCGGCGAGCATGCCGCAAAGCTTGCCATCAGTTCCACAAAATCGGCCCACGGCCATCTCATGGGCGCCGCCGGTGCGGTGGAATTTATCGCCGCCCTGATGGCGTTAGAACAGCAAGCCGTGCCGCCAACCATCAATCTACAAAACCCCGATCCGGCCTGCGATCTGGATTACGTGCCGAACCAAGGCCGTAGCGACGTTACTCTGCGCCATGTCATGTCCAATTCATTTGCCTTCGGCGGCACCGGTGGCGTGCTCATCGCCAGTAAAATCTGATTTTAAATTGCGGCCCATACGCGGATTGCGAAACAGCGCCAGAACGTGTATTTTTTGGCACGTAGAGTCGATTCAAACTAAAAATATATTTCTTTATTAACAATAACTTAAATGAAAGAGGCATTGATAAGCATGAGCGATAGCGCTGCATTAAACCAACGTTTTGGGATTCCTGGCCACATCTCCTTCAAAGAAACGGATGGAATGATAGTGGCTGAGATCGACAACCTGCATGCCAAGGCCGATATCTGCCTGCAAGGCGCACACCTCATGCACTGGACACCGCATGGCCAGCCTGCCGTAATTTGGATGTCACCTGCCGCAACACTCGCTCCAGGTAAATCGATCCGTGGCGGCGTGCCCGTGTGCTGGCCCTGGTTTGGCCCGCACGCCACGCGCACGGATGTTCCGGGTCACGGCTTCGCCCGCACCGTAATGTGGGAAGTCATCGGCACCAAAGCCTTGGAGGACAACGGCACCTGGATCGCCTTACGATTAGTCCCCACCGACGCCACCCGCGCGCAATGGCCCTACCCCAGCGAAGTGGTGTTGCAAATCGCTATCGGCAAAACCCTCGACATGGATTTAGGCACGCTCAATACTGGTTCAGAGCCCATCACCATCGGCGACGCGCTGCACACCTACTTCACGGTCAGCGATATTCGCGAAGTGCTGGTGCATGGTTTGGAAGGCACGACCTATATCGACAAAGTGGATGGCGGCAGCTACAAAAAACAAAGTGGGCCTGTACTGATCGAGCAGGAAGTGGATCGCGTCTACCTTGATACCAGCGGCGATTGCGTGATCGAAGACCCAGGCTGGCAGCGCCGCATCCGCATTGCCAAACGCGGCAGCCATTCAACGGTGGTGTGGAATCCCTGGTTTGAGAAAGCACAAAAAATGGGCGATCTCGGCGAGAACGGTTACCGCAAAATGCTGTGCGTGGAAAGCACCAACGCGGCCAATGACATCGTGACCATTGCGCCCAAAAAAGAGCATCACCTGTGGGTGCGCTACTCGGTGGAAGCCGAGAAATAAATCCAGGGCTATCTGATTTAATACCCGAG
>JAHECG010000151.1 GCA_024641855.1 Betaproteobacteria bacterium
GCTCGTCTTGGTATTCGCGCGAGATCAGCCGCTGTAAACGCGCGGTAGCTTTCCAATCGATTTGGCGCAGCGCATCGCCAGCACGATAGTCGCGCAGTTGGTGAAACGATAAGCCTTCACCACGGCGCCGATGTTTTTTGATACCGAGTTGGCTTAAGCGATTGTCGGTGGCAAACAAGGTATATTTCGCCACTTCCGCAAAATTGGGATAGACCTTCACGGCTTGCGCCTCACCCAACATGCGACTGCGCTGCCACAGTTTAAGCGGGGATTCGAGCAACATTTGTACTAAGCCAAAATGCTGATCCCCACGCTCTAGCGGGCGTAAGCGATAGCCAATCTCAGCAAAGCCGCTCGCTGCGATGTTCAGCGTTTGCGGCAAACCTTCAAAATCACTTTGTTGCGGATAGTGATCAAACACCCTTACGCGCCAAGCCCGCTTGCTGGAATTACCAATACGCAATTGCACATGACTCCACACACCGACCGGCAAGCTGGACGATACGCGACGGAGCGCTGTAAATGTCGGCGCGCGAATCAGTAAGCCGAGATCGACGAGTATCAACGCTAATAAGGAAATGCCCGTGATCGCCCAAGCCTGTTCGAGTTCCGGCCAGATCGCCGCGGCGATGCCGAACGCAAACCAGGCAAACGCCAGGGCCAGTAAGAGGGGCGCGGGTTTCACTTGCGCGGTGCTTCCACTTTCTCTAACAACGCCGCCAGGATATCGTCGGATTTATGGCCTTCCATTTCCAACTCCGGCGAGATGCTGATGCGATGACGCAAGGCGGGAATGGCGACGGCCTTTACGTCGTCCGGTGTCACAAAATCGCGGCCGCTGAACAGCGCCTTGGCGCGTGCGGCACGAATCAGCGCGATGCCTCCGCGTGGGCCTGCGCCGATGGCGATACCGGGCCATTCACGGGTTTTGCGCGTGATGCGCACGGCGTAGTCATTGACACGTTCATCGACGCGCAGGCTGGAGACGATTTGCTGTACCTTCACGATGCTGGCAGATTTAACGACGGTGTTCACGGCATCGACATTCAGCGTATCGCCGACTTGGCCGGTGGTGACACTCGCGACTAAATTTTTCTCTTCTTGCTCGCTGGGATAGTCGATCAATATTTTGAGCAGGAAACGATCTAGCTGCGCTTCGGGCAGTGGATAGGTGCCTTCTTGCTCTAAGGGGTTTTGCGTCGCCAGGGTCATGAAGGGCATGCTCAAGGTCAGCGGCTGGCCTTCGATGGTGACTTGATATTCCTGCATCACTTCCAGCAGTGCTGCTTGGGTCTTGGCCGGTGCGCGGTTGATTTCGTCCGCCAACAATAAGTTGGTGAATACCGGCCCTTTGCGAATGCGGAACTGTTCGCTTTTTAAATCGTACATGGCATGGCCGGTGACATCAGATGGCATGAGGTCAGGCGTGAATTGAATTCGCGCGAAGTTGCCCTCGAAGGTTTTCGCCAAGGCGCGCACTAATAACGTTTTACCCAAGCCAGGCACACCCTCGATCAGCACATGACCGGCAGCGAACAGCGCGATCAAGATTTGCTCCACCACTTGCTCTTGGCCGATCAGCGCTTTGCCGATCTCGGCACGCATGCGTAGTGCAATGGCGGAGGCTTGCGCGATGCGCTCCTGGGTGTTTTGTTCTGGCGCGTTGTTTTCTGACTCGCTCATAGGGATTTCCTTATTCGTTCGAGAGTTTGAATGGCTTGGGTAAATTCGTGTTCACTGCCGTGGTGGGTATAGAGTAAAGCGCCCTGCACTTGCTCCAAGCTTAAGCCGGATAGCTCGGATAAACGCTGATATAAATCTTGCGAACTTAAACCGGCCCAGGCGGGATGGCGCAACTCCAACGCGCGATACAACGCACGGCGTACGCCTTTCAACAACTGTTCGCCCTGCCCAGCACGCCATAGGAAACGACCACTGGCTGCAATGTGATCCAATAAGCGGCGGCGCGACAAGGGTATGATGGCGCGCAAGGGGCCAAACCGCCGACTCGTCGCCCATAGCCATAACAGCAACAAGACGCTGCCGGAGATCAGTGCCGTCAAAGCATGCTGTAGCAACCAGCGATGAATGGGCGGCATGCCGTCAGTAAATACCAGCCATACGGGACGTTTTTCATCCCATTGTGCAACGTGCCACAAATAAGCGGCATGATCATATTTATTGAGGTTGTAATTCGTCAGGAAATTCGCGTCGGACAAAACCGTCACCACTCCTTTTCCAACGGCAATGCGCACTAGATAAGCGCCATCATCATCGCTCAGCTCCAACAGCAATTTGGTTTTGTGCGCGCTCGAATCCAGCCGTACATACGCATCGACTTTAATCGTCATGAAATCGTTGCTGCCGGGCCATTCGACATCGATAAGGCCACCGGTTTCAGGATCGTCTATCGGCTTGACTTTAATACCCAACGGATCGAGAAAAAGATCAGCGCGCTGGTATTCCTCATCGAAAGCGGCGCTGGGTACGAGCACTAAATGACCTCCCGCTTCGACCCAACGCTTTAAACGTGCTGCTTCACCACCGCCCATCTCGTAGCGCGCGCTAGGAATCAATAAGGTCGCGTTGCTGCTTGGCAAAACCGTTAGTCCCTCCTCGCTACGCGCGACGAGTCCAAAGGATTGGAAGTAACGCTGTGCCGCCAACGTTGGGTTATAGCGCGCCTCACCCAGAAAACCAATTTCGATTTCTTTGCGTTCCGTTTCAAAATTAGTATAAAACCAATAGCCAATTGCGCTGCCGAGGACAAGGACGAGCAGCAAAAATAAAGCTTGCCGCAAACTCATGGGACGACCCCAAAATGGGCAGTGAAGTTACTGCACAGCGCTTCGCCTTCGGCGCCTTGTGGCGCACGTCCGGCATAGGCGACGCTTTGCCAAGCCCTGGTGAGTTGCGCGAAATAGCCGCTAATGGCTTGGGTTTGCGTGCGTTGGATGATCAACAAACAATCGCCTTCGGTATCGCTGATTTTCAAGGTCACCTGCTCATGCTGCGCTAGGCGTGACAACGCACCGCGATATAACAAGCTCAAGGCACCGAGCGCATCGCCTGCTTGCCATAATTTCTGCGCTGCTTCGGCGATATTGTCCGGCAGCGATTCCGGCCGAATATCCAGCCCGAACAATTGCGCCGGTGGCTGATAGCGCGGCGCAGGTTTGATACCACGCATCCAATTTAGCCAGCGTTGATGATTGATGATGAGCCAAACAACTGCGGCGAACAGAATCAGATAGAACACGCCTTTGACGATCCAGGCTAA
>JAHECG010000152.1 GCA_024641855.1 Betaproteobacteria bacterium
TCCAACCGGTCGGCGCGTTGGGGTTGAGCGTGCTCTTGATGGCGACGGGAGATTGCCAGTGATCGAGCACTTCGGCTTTGAATTGTTTGCAGAAGGCGCAGTCTTCCGCTTCAAACACCACCAATTGCTGCTCGAACTTCAACGCCTTGCCATCCAACTGCGGCGCTGGTGCGTGTGCTGTCGCCGCGTTTTTCGAGCCGGGGTATTGCACACCAGTACCACCTAGACCGCAGTATCCGTTGGGATGCTTCTTGAGATAATCCTGATGATAGTCTTCTGCTGCAAAATAATTTTTGAGCGGGGCAATTTCGGTCGTAATGCCACTCAGCCCGCCCTTCGTTAGCGCTTGCTGGTAAACCGCGCGGGTTTTTAAAGCGATTTCTTGTTGCGCTGGGCCATGGGTATAAATAGCGCTGCGATAGTTAGTGCCGACGTCGTTGCCCTGACGGTCGCCCTGAGTCGGGTTATGGCTTTCCCAAAACTTGATCAGGATATTTTCGAGTGTGGTTTGAGTGAGATCGAAAGTGACTTTGACCACCTCCGCATGGTTGCGCAAACTGGTTTGACCACTACGCAACGCGCGTTCATGCGCCAGGATGCTCTCATAGCTACCTGCAATATCGCCATTGGCATAGCCGCTTTCGACATCAACCACACCGGGTAATGCAGACATGCGCTTTTCCGCACCCCAGAAGCACCCCATGCCCAGCACGATGGTATCGAGTTGCGCATGCGGATCGCTCAATTTCGGGTTAGCAGGCTCCGTGGGCGTTTCTTTGGCGCAAGCGCTGACGAGCGCACCAAGACTAAGAGTGAGGAGAATGATGCGGAGTATTCGGTTTGAAAACATAGACATTGACTCGTTTCGGTTATAGTTTATTTTAATCGAAGCATGAGCGAACCCACGCGATGGCTATGCATTGGTCGCAGTTTGACGCCATTCCAGACAAAAGATTTGAATTTAAGCAGGTTAAATTCGAATAAAATAATTAGGGTCAGAGTCGAATTATTTTAGTCGCTCGCTTCTGCGCGCGCTTCTTCAGGGCGCTAAAGCGACATTCCCTAAACCTTTGAGAAACGCGCTCACCGCATCGACAGCATCATCGGCGGAGAGATCGCGAAAGGTGTGATCAGAACCTTCGATCACTTTCATCTGCACCTGCTTGCCATCGGCTAGCGACGCTATTTTCTTATCGAGGCCGACGACCACCTCGTCGCTGCCCGCCACGATCACGAGCAGGGGTGGCTTGATGTTGGGAATCAATGATGGCGTATCGACGCGCGCATTGATTCCGTAATACGAATTGAATGATTTAGCGGTTGCCGAAGTATCGGTGCAGTTCATCAGTCCGACATGCCGCATGACTGTCTCGCGCTTTCCAGATTTGATGAGCTGCTGCGCCAGCAGTTGTGCGGGCGCAAGCGCTTGACGACTGCGTTTCAGATAATCCGCTGCATCGGTATTTTCGTGTGTCGCCGGTGCCATGAGCACCACGGCTTTCACAACGGGATTTTCATGTTGTGCCAGATAGAGCGCGGCTTGTGCGCCACCGCGCGAATGTGCGAATAACACAATGCGCCCAGCGCCCTGTTGATTTAACCAATGCAACCAAACGCCAATTTCATCCGCAGCATCTTCATTGGTATGACGATGCGTAACGGCACAGTCATACATACCATGACGATTGTTGATTCCCAAACTGAGATTCATCGCCAGCGTGTTATAGCCACGCTCTTTGAACGTTTTCTGCAAATAGACAATGAGCTCCATCTCGCGATGCGCTAACCCCCCATGGGTGATCAGGATGACGCCGTCGCTCAATTGTTTGCCCACAGCAAGCTCCAGATTGGCGTTAAGCGTTAATCCTTTGTACGGCAGCGTGACTTCTTGAGCATATGCAGAAGCGCTAGCCAAGACAGTGATTACCGCAAGAAGCTTGCGTAGATTGATCGTGATAGCCCGCATAGGATGGATCCGATTCATGGTTGATAAGCTACATTTTAGGTTGAGCATTCTGTATCTAAAAAGTACTATGTTTAAACATTCTTTGTAGATAAATGGCGAATCCATGCAGATCACCCTCCAACAGATGCTGACCCTGGATGCCGTGGTCAGCCAAGGCAGTATTCAAGCCGGTGCAAAAGCTCTGAACAAAACGCACCCCAGCGTGATTACCGTTTTAAAAAAGCTGGAAGAGGCATTAGGATTTGCCTTGTTTGATCGTTCCGGCTACCGATCCGTACTCACGCCGGAGGGGCAAAAGTTTCATCAAGGCGCCAAAAAAATTCTTGTCGGCATGGCCGAGCTGAAAAACCAAGCCCTGCATCTGCGTGGCGACGAAGAAGGCGAACTCAATATTGTGATCGGCGACATCACACCCTTACCCGCTGCACTGGCCGTGCTGCGACAATTTTCAAAAACCTATCCCTATACCCGGCTCAATCTCTTTTTCGGTAATTTATTTGGGCCGAATGAGACTTTGCTGGATGGTCATGCCGACCTGATGATCCATCATCTCGACAAAGCCGATGCGCGCTACGAATACCGCGATTTTTGCAAAGTGCGGGTCGTGCCTGTCGTCGCGCCTGGATTTCTCAATATCCCCATTCACAATACGCTGCGCTACGACGATTTAACTGGCTATACGCAATGCATCATTCGCGACACTTCAACCCATAGTGAGAAGCTTAATCGCTTCGTGTTGGATGATGCGCCGCACTTAACGGTCGGCGACCAAAACACCAAAAAGGAAGTTATTGTGCAGGGCATGGCGTGGGGTCATATGCCTTTATTTTTGGTGGAAGACGAATTGAAAAGCGGTAAGCTGATTTCCATTGCGGGAAAATCCATCAAAGGCATCACGCGAGAAATTGTCATTGCGCGATTGAGCACAGCAAAAAAAGGGTTGATGATCGATCGTTTGTGGCATTCGTTCAAATAAGAACGTGTATTTTTGCCCTGACAGCCAACAAGAAAAATATGGCTAATTCCGCTTGTAACACCTTGCCATATTGGCCTACCTCGTTGAAGATAGCGCCCGTCATCAAAGCGAATAAACCAAAGGCGCATCACCCGTGAAAAAAATCATCATTGTGGCTTTACTGCTGTTTGTCGGCTACAAACTCTATTCCACCGGCACATTTAATCAACTGCCCTTCCTGCAAAAATCGGGCGCTTTCGATG
>JAHECG010000014.1 GCA_024641855.1 Betaproteobacteria bacterium
GCCTCAAAGAAATCCACCTCCAGTTGTTTGCCGAGCAGGCGCAATTGCTCGATAGCGGCGGGACGGTAGACGTCGCAACTGGCGAGCAAGACTTTCTTTTTTTGTTCTTTGAGCCAACGCGCCAATTTGCCGCTGGTGGTGGTTTTACCTGCGCCTTGCAAACCTGCCATTAGAATCACAGCGGGCGGCGTGGTTGAGAGATTCAATACCGCCTGACTCTCGCCCATCAGGCGCACCAATTCTTCGTGCACGACTTGGATCAAGGCTTGGCCAGGCGTGAGGCTGGTGATAACGTCACGCCCCAGGGCACGTTCTTTTACATGCGCAATAAAATCGCGCACCACCGGCAAGGCCACATCGGCTTCGAGCAAAGCCATGCGCACATCGCGCAGCGCCTCTTGTATATTCTCTTCGGTCAGCCGCGCTTGACCGCGCAACTGCTTCATGACGCCAGCCAAGCGGCCGCTTAGATTATCAAACATAGTCGTTTCTTTGCTGCGTTATAATGGAAAATTCAATCCATACGCATTTTACCCTAATAACTATGCCCACCCTCTTTCCCCATTTACTCGTCACTGGTTTGTATGCGGCCTTAGGCTATGTATTTTGGCGCACGAATTGGGCTCGACAGGCTGTTGATGCGAGCCATTGGCTAGGCTGGGCGCGGTTAGCCGTGCTCTTTCCACTGGCGATACATGCTTGGCTATTGGTTGCCAGCAGCTGGGCTAATGGCACCTTGAGTATCAGCGTTGGCGACGCCTTATCGGCGATCGTCTGGTTGGCGTTGGCGGTGTATGCCTTAAGCAGCTTGCGCCAGCCGGTCGATGCGCTACAAGCACTGATTTTGCCCATTGCGGCGGTTGCCGTATTACTCCCCCTATGGCTCACGGGAGAACCTATGCAGCTAGCCGCTTCACCTTTGTTTTTAGTGCATATCGCACTATCCCTATTGGCTTATGCGTTATTTACCATTGCAGCACTACATGCCGGCATGATGGCATTATTTGAAAAGCGCTTGCATTCACACGACATGAATCGCGCCCTATCTAATTTGCCACCGTTGCTCACACTGGAACGTTTGTTGTTCGACATTATCGGCATTGGTTTCGTGTTGCTAACGCTCGCTTTGGCCAGCGGCATTTTATTTTCGGAACAGGTGTTCGGAAAACCATTTTCGTTTAACCATTTCACACAACACAAAACCGTATTTGCGCTACTGTCCTGGATGACCTATGCCGGGCTATTGGCAGGGCGTAAACGCTATGGCTGGCGTGGTCGCACCGCCATTGCCTGGTCGCTCACCGGGTTTGCGATGCTGGTGCTGGCCTATATCGGCAGTAAAATCATTTTGCAATTGCTGCTTGGCAAATAAGCGCTCACTCTTTTATCTTTTCGCGATAGGCACACCGATTGGATGATATTCCGATAAGCGCTTTACTCACCGCGCTAGCTGTTTTACTGGTGATTTCTGCGTTTTTCTCTATTTCCGAGATCAGCATGATGTCGCTGAACCGCTATCGCTTGCGGCATCTCGTTCAACAAGGACATCGCGGGGCAAAATTGGCCGCCAGTCTGCTGGCGCAAACCGACAAACTGCTCGGCGTGATTTTGCTCGGCAATAATCTCGTCAACGCCATGGCAGCGGCTTTGGTGACGATTATCGCCGTACGTTTTTTTGGCAATAGTGAATTAGCAGTAACGCTCGCCACTTTGTCGGTGACTTTTCTCATTTTGGTGTTTAGTGAAATCAGCCCCAAAGTGATGGGTGCCGCCTATCCGGAAAAAGTGGCATTCCCTGCGAGCTATGTTCTAAAACCTTTAATTCGACTGTTTTACCCACTGATCTGGTTCGTTAACCTGTTTGTGCAAACTTTATTATGGGTATTACGCATGCGGCCGAACGAGGCCAAAGAACACAAAATCAGCATGCCGGAATTACGCACTTTAGTGTTGGAAGCCAGTGGCTTTATTCCGAAAAAGCACCAAAGCGTCTTACTGAATTTGTTCGAGCTGGAAGAAATTACGGTGGATGATGTGATGACGCCACGCAGCCAAATCGAAGCCATCGATCTCGCTGACGACCCCGATAGCATTTGGCAGCAACTCATCACCAGCCACCATACACAACTCCCGGTTTACGAAGATGAACTGAATAATCTGATCGGTATCGTGCACACGCGCAAGGTGCTCCATCAGGCGCAGGGCGAACAAATTTCAATCGAAGGCCTCAAGCAAATCCTGCGCGAGCCGTATTTCATACCAGCGGGAACGCCCTTGCTCACCCAGTTGCAAAATTTTCAGGAGAATCAACGCAAGTTCGGCATGGTCGTGGATGAGTACGGTGAGTTACAGGGATTAGCGACCATGTCCGACATTTTAGAAGAAATTGTCGGCGAGTTCACGACACGTTCACCGCTACAAGCCACTTATTTTCATGCCCAGGACGATGGCAGTTGGTTGATTGATGGCAGCAGCTCACTACGTAATCTAAACCGGAAACTCGGGACGAAGTTTCCGATAGATGGGCCTAAGACTTTGAATGGATTGATATTAGAGCACTTCGAGGACATCCCGGAAGCAGGTACCAGCTTCCGTATTGCTGAACACACCCTGGAGATTGTGCAAACGCAAGATCGTGTCGTTAAGGTAGTACGGCTTTGTCCACCGCTGGCGCCAGCGGAAATTGCCGAGGATTAAAAAACATTTCTCCTTTACAAACAGGGTTGTCAACGGCATTATTTACGTAAATTCTGAAGGATACGCTAAATAGCGAATATGGTAGCAGCCACTAACACGACCAGCTTGAGCGCGCTTGCCCGCACCTTAGTGCAACAAGGCAAGCTGATCGAACAAGAGGCCGAAGCAATTCAAAGCCAAGCAAACTCTTCGGCTGTGAGCTTCGTGTCGCAACTTATTCTCTCGCGCAAAATGACGGCGCTGGATGTGGCGCAATTTGCCTCACATACTTTTGGCTTTCCGCTGCTAGATCTAAGTGCGCTCGATATCGAACACATTCCTGACGGTCTACTCCCAGTCAAGCTAATGCAAGAACGCCGTGTACTCGGTTTGTATAAGCGCGGTACACGACTATTTGTGGCGATGTCAGACCCCACCAACGCGCAGGCGCTGGACGAAATCAAATTCCAAACCAGTATGCTGGTCGACCCCGTTGTAGTAGAAGACGATAAACTAGCAAAACTCGTCGAAAAAGCGGGGGAATCCGCTTCCGACAAGTTGGACGAACTGGTCGG
Source organism: Betaproteobacteria bacterium (assembly GCA_024641855.1). Taxonomy (GTDB): domain Bacteria; phylum Pseudomonadota; class Gammaproteobacteria; order Burkholderiales; family Thiobacteraceae; genus RBG-16-58-11. The sequence continues at coordinate 3,252 of JAHECG010000014.1, forward strand.
CGAAGATGTCGATATGGACATGCTGGAAGCCGAGGGGGAAGGCGGAGCAGCGGCCCAAGACGAAAGTGGCGCAGGCGATGTCGACGATGCGCCGGTCGTTAAATACCTGCAAAAAGTGTTGCTCGACGCCATTAATTCCGGGGTTTCGGATATCCACTTCGAGCCGTTCGAAAAATTCTATCGCATCCGCTATCGTTTGGATGGCGTGCTGTATGAAGTCGCCAAACCACCACTTGCCATCAAAGACAAAATCGCTTCACGCATCAAGGTGATCTCGAAGCTGGACATCTCCGAAAAGCGTATCCCGCAAGATGGCCGGATGAAATTAGTGCTCTCCAAAGCACGCGCGATCGACTTTCGTGTCAGCACGCTGCCGACGCTGTGGGGCGAGAAAATCGTGATGCGGATTTTGGATCCCACGAGCGCCCAATTAGGCGTCGATGCCCTGGGCTATGAACCCGCGCAAAAAGAGGCCTTGCTTCATGCGGTCGCGCGTCCCTATGGCATGGTGTTGGTTACCGGGCCGACGGGTAGCGGTAAAACCGTATCGCTATATACCTGCCTTAACATTCTTAACTTACCCGGCACGAATATTTCAACCGCAGAAGATCCCGCCGAGATCAATTTACCCGGCGTGAATCAAGTCAACGTGAACGAAAAAGCAGGGCTAACGTTTGCGGCGGCGTTGCGCGCCTTCTTGCGCCAAGATCCGGATGTGATCATGGTCGGTGAGATTCGCGATCTGGAAACCGCAGACATCTCGATTAAAGCCGCACAAACCGGCCATATGGTATTGTCTACACTGCATACTAACGATGCGCCGACCACGCTCACCCGTCTGATGAATATGGGGGTAGCCCCTTTTAATATCGCCTCTTCGGTGATTTTGATTACAGCACAGCGTCTAGCGCGTCGACTCTGCAGCCATTGCAAAAAACCGATCGATATTCCCAAAGAAGCCTTATTGCGCGCGGGTTTCAAAGAAGAAGACCTGGACGGCACATGGCAACCCTATGGTCATGTCGGTTGCGAAACCTGCAAAAACACCGGCTACAAAGGCCGCGTCGGCATTTATCAAGTCATGCCGATTACCGACGAAATTAGCCGTATCATCATGAAAAATGGCACGGCAATCGATATCGCCGATCAGGCGAAAATTGAAGGTGTCAAAGATTTACGCCAATCCGGTTTGCTTAAGGTCAAACAAGGCTTGACCTCATTGGAAGAAGTGGAAGCCGTCACTAACGAATAATTGCAGCACAGATGAATTTTCAGTAAGACTGAGTGCAACTTGATCAATCCGGGGTATTTTAAGATAGGCTAGAAGCTTCAACCCCTGGCATTGCAATTAACATTTCGCAGTAAAGGATTTTATTATGGCAGTCGCAGCAAAAAAAGCCGTTAAAGAATTCAATTACGTTTGGGAAGGGATGGACAAGAAAGGCAAGCGCATGAAAGGTGACATGCGCGCCAGCGGCGAGGCCGTGGTCAGCGCGAACTTGCGCCGACAGGGTATTTCCGTGTCCAAAGTCAAAAAACAATCGACTCTCGGCCGTGGCAGAAAAATCACCGAAAAAGACATCGCGCTATTCACACGCCAATTCGCCACCATGCTGAAATCCGGCGTGCCTTTGCTGCAATCTTTCGACATCGTCGCTAAAGGCCACTCCAACCCCACCGTCTCGCAATTACTCCTGGACGTTAAAAACGATGTGTCCTCCGGCAGCAGTTTGGCGCAAGCGTTTAGCAAACGCCCGGTTTACTTCGATACTTTGTTTTGCAACCTCGTGAATGCCGGTGAGCAGGCAGGTATTCTGGATGGCGTGCTGGATCGACTCGCCGACTATAAAGAAAAAATTCTCGCCATTAAGGCCAAGATTAAATCGGCACTGTTTTACCCTGCCGCAATCTTGGTAGTGGCTTTCGTCATTACCGCAGTGATTATGATTTTTGTGATCCCGGTGTTCGCCGACTTGTTCAAAAGCTTTGGTGCGGACTTGCCAGCGCCGACCTTAGTCGTGATGGCGATGTCGACTTTTTTCATTACCTATTGGTGGGCCATCTTTGGCATCCTCTTCGGTGGCGTGTGGTTTTTCTTTTATAGTTGGAAGCGCTCGAAAAAGATGCAAAACACCATCGACCGCTTGTCTTTAAAAGCCCCGGTATTTGGCGAACTATTGGAAAAAAGCGCCATTGCGCGTTGGTCGCGCACGTTGTCGACCATGTTTGCCGCAGGTGTGCCGCTGGTCGAAGCGCTCGACTCAGTGGCTGGATCGGCCGGAAACCAAGTTTATTTTCACGCAACCAAACGCATTCAAGGTGAAGTTTCTACTGGCACCAATCTAACTAGCGCCATGCAAAATACTAGCTTATTCCCGAATATGGTGATTCAAATGGTGCAAATCGGTGAAGAGTCCGGGCAACTGGATTCGATGCTGAGCAAAGTTGCCGATTATTATGATCGTGAAGTTGACGACATTGTGTCCCGCATGTCGGCCCTGCTCGAACCGATCATCATGGTGGTTTTAGGTACCTTGATCGGCGGATTGGTTGTCGCGATGTACCTACCCATTTTCAAAATGGGTCAAGCGATCTAAGACGACCGTGGAAACGATCCAAGCAACGCTGGCTCTGTTGCAAGACTCGCCAGCGTTTTTTGTTGGCAGCATTCTGGTACTGGGCTTGCTCGTTGGCAGTTTTCTCAATGTCGTGATTTATCGCGTCCCGAAAATCATGGAGCGTGAATGGAAAAACTTCTGCGCTGAACTAGCCGAGCAAGCGCCACCAACCGCTGAGACCTTCAATCTAGTTACTCCACGTTCGCGTTGCCCATCTTGCGCCACGCCGGTGCATGCCATGGATAATATTCCGCTGTTCAGTTATGCCCTGTTGCGTGGTAAATGTCGTCATTGTGGGGCGTCTATTTCAGCCCGCTATCCGATCATTGAAGCCCTGACCGGCTTGCTTTCTGCTTATATCGCTTGGTGTTTTGGCGTTAGCGCCATGACCTTTGCTGCTTTGCTATTTTGCTGGAGTTTGATTGCGCTCACTTTTATCGATGCCGACACCCAGCTATTACCAGACCAAATCACCCAACCGTTGATTTGGCTCGGACTGCTGGTGAATTTGAATGGTTTATTTACCGATCTGCCTTCGGCATTGATCGGCGCTACAGCCGGCTACCTCTCACTCTGGTCCATTTACTGGCTATTCAAACTCCTCACGGGGAAAGAAGGGATGGGCTTTGGCGATTTCAAGCTGCTTGCAGCCATTGGTGCTTGGCTTGGCTGGTCTATGCTTCCCGTCGTGATTCTACTTTCCTCCCTAGTCGGTGCGGTCGTGGGTATCAGCTTAATTGCGTTTGCCCGTCATGCACGCAGTCAACCGATTCCCTTCGGCCCCTATCTCGCGGGTGGTGGCCTGATTGCTTTATTTTGGGGTCAGGATTTAACGCAAGCCTATTTAGCATGGTTACATTAAGCGCAGACCGCTAATGGTTTTCTGCATTGGCTTAACGGGTGGTATCGGCTGTGGAAAATCAACAGTTGCGCATGCATTTGAAGCATTAGGTGCATTAATAATCGATACCGACACTATTTCACACGCCCTAACTCAACCGGGTGAGCGTGGTTTTCAAGACATCATCCGCCAATTTGGCACTGAATTTATCTTGCCGCACGGCGCCCTGGATCGCGCGAAATTACGCACCTTAGTTTTTTCCGATGCTGCGGAAAAAACCAAACTTGAATCAATTTTGCATCCAATCATTCACACCCAAGTCCGAGACAAACTCAATCACTGTGATGCTCCCTATGCAATTCTCGTCGTTCCGCTCTTATTCGAAACCGGAAACTATCTGCCGTTCGTACAGCGTACATTGGTCGTTGATTGTGCCGAATCCAGCCAAATAACCCGCACCATGGCACGCAGTCATTTGTCCGAAGCTGAAGTGCGCGCCATTATGCTTCATCAACTGCCACGTCAAGAACGCTTACGGCGCGCGGATGATGTTCTGCATAACGAAGGCGATCTAAACGCCTTGAACCTAAATGTCGCGATGTTACACGCGCAGTACACTACGCTCGCCCTAGATACAGCTAAACCCTAGAATTTGCATTAGATTTCTGGCTAACCTATTTGTATTTTTAAGCTTTCTAGTCCAGAATAACTCATTTTATTGGCGGGATTAGCCAGTGATCACTTACGAATATCCTCTAAATGAGCGAATTCGCATTTTGATGCGAATGGAGGATTTGTTCGCCAAGTACACCCATTTTGTGGCATTAAACGCGCCACTGGATCACCATGCAGCCCTGCTCGCCCTATTCGAAATTCTCGAAGTTGCACGCGGCGACCTTAAATCAGACTTGATTCAAGAATTAGAACGGCAACGCCACACGTTGGAGTCACTGCGTAATAATCCAAGTGTAAAATCGGATGCATTGGAAGATGTCCTGGAAAATATTGTCACCACAATTGGGCAACTACAAGGACTCAGCGGTAAAACCGGCCAACATCTTCGCGATAATGAGTGGGTCATGAGCATCAAGCAACGGGCTTGCATTCCGGGAGGGGTATGCGAATTCGATTTACCTTCCTTTCACTATTGGCTGAGCCTTGACCCCACGACACGCCGCGAGAATTTACAATCATGGATGGCCCCATTTCAACCACTCAGCAGCGCCATCAGCATTATTCTTAAAATTTTGCGTGACAGCGGACAAGCAACGCACCGGGTGGCGACCAAAGGTGCTTATCAACAAATGATTTCCGGGCGTGCCGCACAAATGTTGCGCGTCAAACTCGATACAAACCTGCCTTGCTTTCCAGAAATTAGCGCCAATAAATACGCCATTAACATTCGCTTCACCGCTTTAGGTACCGGCATTGAGCGGCCAAAATCTTGCGACATCAATGTTGAATTCGATTTAACCCTCTGCTGCCTGTGAAAACACCACGACTTGTTCCCTGCCCGATCTGTGGCCAGTTAAGCCCGTACGATCCCAACAACGCTTATCGCCCCTTCTGTTCCAAGCGCTGTAAGCTCATCGATCTTGGCCAATGGGCGAGTGAATCTTATAGCGTGCCGTCCAGCGAAACGCCGGAACCCGATAGCACAACGAATACGCCCGATCAATAAGCGTTTCCAATTATTATTTATTCTTTAGGAGTTTTTGTATGCGGTCCTTTCTATCCTTCTTATTCGCGCTCTTATTTACCACCTTCGTGCATGCCGCCGAGAATGTGAGCGTTAAAGACGCTTGGGTGCGTCCACCCCCTCCCGGCGCAAGCGTCGTGGGCGCTTATCTCACCTTGGAAGCAAAACAAGCTACGACTTTAATGCAGGTGAAATCGCCTGCGGCTGAAGCGGTGGAAGTGCATACGATGAGCATGGATAACGGTGTAATGCAGATGCGGAAACTGCCATCATTGCCACTGGAAGCCGGTAAGCCGGTGAAGCTAGCACCCGGCGGATTTCATTTGATGCTGATTAATCTCAAGAAGCCATTAAAAGCAGGAGACATCGTACCGTTCGACTTGAGTTTTAGCCACGGCGATCACAAAACGGAAACTGTTCACGTACAAGCCGTCGTCAGAACGCCCAACTAACTTTTCTTTACCATGCGCCGCGCAGCATGGCGATGCCATGCGCGCCGTGTTCCCACGCCTGGCTCAAGTGACTGGCTTGCATACCCCCAATCACAAAAACCGGCAAAGGATAATCTTGGGTGAAGCGGCGCACTGGATCCCAACCCAAGGTCGCCGCATCCGGATGCGAAGCCGTCGGCAACACCGATCCCAGCAACACATAGTCCAATTGCAAAGCCGCTGCATGATCCAGTTCCTCGCGCGTGTGGCAAGAAGCGCCACACCAATCGATAGCTGGGCGCTGTTCGATTTGCATCAACCGCTGCGCAGTCAGGTGTACGCCATCCACACCCGCCTTAAGCGCAATTTCTGGCGCGGCATTTAGCATCACCCGCGCGCCATAGGCATGAGCCCTTTTTGTTACGCGTCGCGCAATGGCCACCAGCGCCGCATCGGCCAAATTTTTCTCTCGCACCTGCACGAGGCGTAAACCCTGACGCAACGCCATTTCCAGGCGCGCAAAAAACATAGCTTCACCTAATTCCGCGAGATTGCTCACGCCCATCACCGGCGGCAAGGATAAGCCACGCAAGATCGGTCCGTTGGCCGGTAGCACCGGTTCCACGCTCACAGTCTCGGCGCGCTCCCAAGAAAGGATTTGTCCTTCGTGCGGATGCGGCTCGCCTTGCCAGGTGGTGACGCGATAAAAATGCAGCTTCACCGTAGCGTGGGGATAAGTAAAAATTTGCGTCACCCAGGGGTAGGCCTGCGTCACCTCCAAACCCAACTCTTCTTTAATTTCGCGCAACAGTGCCGCATGCACCGTTTCATTCGGCTCGACTTTGCCGCCGGGAAACTCCCAGTAGCCCGCATAAGGCTTGCCTGCTGGCCGTTGCGCCATCAAGAAAGTGCCATCGGGTTTGGTGATAACGGCTACGGCGACGTCAGTCAACATCTTCTAGCGCGATTTCTTGGTCGCTTGCCGACCAACCCAGTCGCGTGCAAATTGCCACGCCACGCGACCGCTACGCGCGCCTCTTGTTAGCGCCCACTGCAGTGCGGCACGATGACGCGCTTCATCGTCACCAGCATCACCACCCAACCGCTTCACCCAGTGATCGGCGATCTCGAGATAGTCAGTTTGCTCGAAGGAATAAAACGATAACCAAATACCAAAACGCTCGGACAAGGAAATTTTTTCCTCCACCGCTTCATCGGGATGGACTTCTTCACCGACATGCTGCGTAGCGGCATTCTCCGCCATATATTCCGGCATCAAGTGCCGACGATTCGACGTGGCATACACCAACAAATTATCACTATTAGAAGCGATTGAGCCATCCAAGATCGCCTTCAACGCTTGATATCCGGCCTCTTCCGCACCAAAGGAGAGATCGTCGCAATACAAAATAAAACGTTCCGGGCGGCCATAAATCATATCCACGATTTCAGGCAGGTCACTGAGGTTTTGTTTTTCAACTTCGATTAAACGCAATCCTTTAGATGCGTATTGATTTAACACCGCTTTCACCAAAGAAGATTTACCGGTACCGCGCGCTCCAGTGAGTAAGACATTATTCGCCGGTTGACCATTCACGAATTGACGGGTGTTGCGCTCGATGATTTTCTTTTGCTCATCGACTCCGCGCAAATCCGCCAGCCGAATTCGGTGTGGATGTGCCACCGGCTTTAAAAAGCTGCGACCATTTAGATTGCGCCAGCGATAGGCAATGGCGGCTTGCCAATCGGGTGCCAATGGTTGCGGCGCCAGCAAGCCTTCCAAACGCGTGATCAGCGCCTCAGCGCGATTCATTAGAGATTCGTTCATGGTGAAATTAGCTGCGATATTCCGCGTTGATCTTGACGTAGTCGTAGGAAAAATCGCAGGTCCAAACCGTGGCGTTGGCTGCACCGCGATGCAACACAACACGCACTAAAATTTCCGGTTGCTGCATGATGCGTTGACCATCGGCTTCGCGATAACTGGCCGCACGCCCCCCATTTTCAGCAACCAACACATCGCCCAAAAATAGTTGCAACTTAGATACATCCAGATCATGAATCCCGGCATAACCAATCGCCGCCAGAATCCGCCCCAAGTTGGGATCAGATGCAAAAAATGCCGTTTTAACCAAAGGCGAATGCGCGATGGCATAAGCAATTCGGCGACACTCTGCTTCGTTTTTACCGTCTTCCACTTGGATGGTCATGAACTTGGTCGCACCTTCGCCGTCGCGCACGATGGCTTGCGCCAATAGCGTTGCCACTTCGGTCACGGCATCGCGCAGAGCCAAATAATCATCGCCCGTGGTGCCACTCACCTGTGCGCCGCCTTTGCCGGTGGCAATCAACACACAAGCATCATTGGTGGAAGTATCGCCATCCACTGTAATGCAGTTAAACGACTTAGCCGTGGCGTGCTGCAAGATGGCTTGCAACACCGCTTGCGGCACTGCCGCATCAGTCGCGATAAAACCCAACATCGTAGCCATATTGGGATGGATCATGCCCGAGCCTTTAGCGATGCCGGTGATCGTAGCGGTCTGCCCGGAAATGCTGACTTGTTTGGAGAATGCCTTGGGCACGATGTCCGTCGTCATGATGGCTTGCGCCGCATCAAACCAATCAGCTTGTCCTAAATGATCGACACAGGAAGGCAGGCCTTGGGTAATTTTATCGACGGGCAGAGGCTCCATGATGACGCCGGTAGAGAACGGCAACACTTGCTCCGGATTGCAACCGATTAACTCGGATAAAGCGCTACACACCGTTGTCGCGCGGCTCAAACCCTCATCGCCGGTACCGGCATTGGCATTGCCGGTATTGATCACCAGCGCCCGAATCGATTTCCCAGATTCCAAATGATTGCGGGCGATCGTCACCGGTGCAGCACAAAAGCGATTTTGGGTAAAAACGGCTGACACTTCGGCGTGATCTTCAATCGCCATCACAAGCAAATCCTTACGTCCCGGTTTCTTGATATTGGCCTCGGCAACCCCCAAAGAAATACCTGAGATTGGCAATAATTGTTCGCGCGGTGTGGGTGTGAAATTAACGGGCATGGCTTAAATGAAGGCGTTGATTAAAAACGTCATTGTACCCGATCGTCAGCCCCACGCTGCGCGCCTTTCATTGCCGAATGAAATATGAAACAATGATGTCAGTTAAGAAATTAAGGAATTGGAATGATAGACCGCGATGGGTACCGCCCCAATGTCGGCATCATTTTATGTAACGCCAAAAACGAAGTTTTTTGGGGCAAGCGAATACGTGAGCATTCTTGGCAATTCCCGCAAGGTGGCATCGACAAAGGGGAATCGCCAGAACAAGCTATGTACCGAGAACTGTACGAAGAGGTTGGGCTAGAATCCCAACATGTACGGATTTTAGGCCGCACCAAAAACTGGTTGCGTTACGAGGTGCCGACACATTGGATTAAGCGTGAGTGGCGCAGTAGCTATAAGGGCCAAAAACAAATTTGGTTCTTGTTGCGCTTGACCGGGCGCGACTGCGACGTCAGTTTGCGCGCAAGTGGTCATCCCGAATTCGACGCTTGGCGTTGGAGCGAATATTGGGTGCCCCTAGAGTCCGTCATCGAATTTAAGCGTGAAGTCTATCGACTCGCGCTGAATGAGTTGGCGACCTATATTGAACGTGACCGGCGCGAGCCATTACGCTCTGCCGAAAACGTTTAATCCATCAATTCATACGTCGCATGGACTGATTTTTTTCACGACACTGTGTTTAAAATCAGCCCCTGCGGCCCTTCTTGCAAATCTTCATCTACGCTTAAAAGACAGCGCTTGACAGCTTAAGCGCGCCTTACTTATACTACGTATACAGATTAGATTAAGTCTAACTGATATAAAATGTTTACAACCCCGCTACTAGGAGACCGCGATGAATCTCAAAGGCTCTAAAACCTTCGATAATCTGAAAGCCGCATTTGCCGGTGAATCTCAAGCAAACCGCCGTTATTTGTACTTTGCAGCTAAAGCCGACGTTGAAGGCTACAACGACGTTGCTGCTGTTTTCCGCTCCACCGCAGAAGGTGAAACTGGCCATGCGCACGGCCATTTAGAGTATATGGAAGCCGTTGGCGATCCAGCTACTGGCTTGCCGATTGGCCCCACCGGCGACAACCTGAAAGCCGCTATCGCTGGCGAAACCCACGAATACACCGATATGTATCCAGGGATGGCCAAGTCTGCACGCGAAGAAGGTTTCGACGAAATCGCTGACTGGTTCGAAACCCTGGCCAAAGCGGAGCGTTCCCACGCCAACCGTTTCCAGAAAGCATTCGATAGCCTCGACGGCTAATCGTTGTAAGCAACACCCTTCTACTCCTGCGCAAGGAGTAGAAGACTTCCCCATCATAGAAAGGCCAAGCAATGACTGCACGTGAAGGTAGTCTCGAAGCGCCCACACGCCATGCCCTAGATTGGAAATCTCCCAGCTTTTGGGATGAAGCCGCGCTCAATCAAGAGTTACACCGGGTATTCGATATCTGTCACGGTTGCCGCCGCTGCGTCAGTTTATGCACCTCATTTCCTACGTTGTTTGATTTAGTTGATGACTCACCAACCCAGGAAATGGACGGGGTGAAGACTGAAGATTATTGGCAAGTCATTGATCAATGCTATTTGTGCGACCTATGCTTTTTGACCAAATGTCCTTACGTGCCGCCCCATGAATGGGAGCTGGATTTCCCGCACCTGATGTTGCGCGCCAAGGCCATCAAGTACAAAAAAGGCGAAACCAAATTCCGCGACAAACTGCTTTCCAGCACCGATACGCTGGGCAAGCTCGCAACGATTCCGGTCGTGGTGCAGACCGTTAATGCACTGAATAAAACTCCAGCCGCACGCGCTGTGATGGATAGCGCTTTAGGCATTCATAAAGACCGCCAGTTACCCGAATATGCGTCCGCTAAATTTCGCGACCATGCCGCACCCCAAGCCGATTTCCCTGTAAAAAATGGCGAACGTACGCCGGGCAAAGTCGCGCTCTACGCTACCTGCTATGTGAATTACAACGAGCCAGGCATTGGCCACGACTTATTGAAAATATTAGCGCACAACGAAATTCCTGCACGCTTAGTGGAAAAAGAAGCCTGCTGCGGCATGCCAAAATTAGAACTGGGTGATCTCGATGCCGTTGAGCAACTGAAAAACATCAACATTCCGCATCTCGCGCAACTGGCGCGGGACGGTTATGCGATTCTCACCGCAGTTCCCTCCTGCACCCTGATGTTCAAACAAGAATTACCATTGATGTTCCCGGATGATGTCGATGTGAAAGCTGTTGCCGAAGCGATGTGGGATCCGTTCGAATATTTAATGTTGCGCAACAAAGATAATTTACTGAAAAAAGATTTTCAAAAACCATTGGGCAATGTGTCTTATCACATCGCCTGCCATTTACGGGTGCAAAAAATCGGCCAAAAAACCCGCGAGATGCTGCAATTAGTGCCCGAGACAAAAGTGAACACCGTCGAACGCTGCTCCGGTCACGATGGCACTTGGGGGGTTAAAACCGAATTCTTCGACAACTCGATGAAAATCGGCAAGCCGGTATTCAAAGCCATGGCCAACAACGAACCCGATTACATCAGCTCCGATTGCGCCATCGCTGGGCGTCACATCATGCAAGGCATGGGTGAAGGAACAACAGCACAGAAAGAACATCCGATCACCTTGATTCGCATCGCGTACGGCCTGTAAAGGAGACCCCAATGGCAAATGAAGGCTATCACGAACCGGTAGAAAAACTCAGCGCAGAAACCATGGATATGCATCGCGCCATCGTCTCGCTGATGGAAGAACTGGAAGCGGTCGATTGGTATAACCAACGTGTCGACGCTTGCACCGATACCGAGTTGAAACGCATTCTGGCGCACAATCGGGATGAAGAAAAAGAACACGCCGCCATGGTGCTGGAATGGATACGCCGCCATGACCCCGTATTCGATCACGAATTAAAAGACACGCTATTCAGTGAAGGCCCGATCGCCGGCCAACACAAAGCGTAAATTATGAATCCTCAGGAGTTGAGCATGCCCAAACTTTCCCGCGCCAATTTAATGACGCTCGAAGCCTATGCTAAGGCGCGCCCAGAACTGCGCGCACAAATCATCGCCCACAAAAAAAATCGCGCCATCGCCTTGGGAGACCATATTACGCTGGCCTTTGAAGATGAACTCACCATGCGCTACCAGATTCAAGAAATGCTGCGCGTCGAACGCATCTTCGAAGAGGCCGGCATTCAAGATGAATTGGACGCGTATAACCCACTCATTCCGGATGGCACTAATTTCAAAGCCACGATGTTGATCGAATATCCCGATGTCGCAGAGCGCCAAACAATGCTGGCTCGCCTCAAAGGCATCGAAGATAAACTCTGGGTGCAAGCTGACGGACAATCTAAAATATTTGCGATCGCGGATGAAGATATGGAGCGTGCGAACGAAGAAAAAACTTCCGCCGTACATTTCATACGCTTTGAGCTTGATGCGGCCAGTATCGCCGCGATCAAGGCCGACGCACCAATCAGCATGGGCGTAGACCACCCGGAATACACCGCGCAAATCCCCGCCTTGCCAGAAGCCACCCGCGCATCTTTAGCCAAAGATTTGGCCTAACGCGAACCCACCTTTGCCTCACTACTGAAATTTAGTACTGCAGAGGGGATGGGGAATTTCCATATACCCAGACACATGAGCACATTTATCATAAATAGCGCCGTTCAATCACGCCTGCACATAATATGCACTTCGCAATATTGTGAGGATTACGACTCCTAAACTGCCTGACTCGAAAAAACCTATCGTTGTTTGAAATTTCGTCACGGACGTGCGGGCTAGATCCGATGCCATCGAATTATCGTTACTCTCAGCCTCCCTCGACAAATTTCTCTCGAGTAATCGCCTCAATACGATCGAGAGCTTCGATAGGCAGGTGAGTGAACTGCTTGCGTCTGTGCTCAGAGAGTTTCCCTTGATTGGATTGAATCATGCGAATAAGCGCTGAGATGTCTTTGTTCGGCAGATCAAATTCGGTGGCAATCTGCTGAAAAGCTGCATCATAGCCGACGAGCCACGCTAGTTCTCGCGGGATTTCCTCCTGCACAGCTTTCTGCACCATGGTGTGGAGGAATGCAACCTCGCTGTCAAAGTTGATGTAGCGGTAGCTTCTTCCGTTTCCATTTTTTGTCACGATTGGCGTTATATCTCCGCGCGTATAACGCCATAGACGCGTAACTGGTTTGGAGAAGCCGGATAACACCGCTAGGTAATCCGGGATATTCTTGAGCATCACAGCAGACACCGGCACCACAACGTCCTTTTCGCGCGCGCGCGCTCTGGCCAGGGCGTGATGTATCAGAAATCGGTGCAACCTGCCATTGCCATCCATGAATGGATGCAGGTATACGAAACCAAAGCCACCTACCGCTGCTTTCAGCAGTGGGTCATGGCACCGGGTTCCATTGATGAAAGCTTCCAGCCCCGTCATTGCTCTCCGCATATCATCCGGTGTTGGTGGAAAAAAAGTGACGCGCCCCGTGCTATCTTCGAGCCAGTTTTGCTGGGTTCGATATGAGGCTTCCTGGCTGTATTCATCGCGCACCACAAGATTTTGCAGTTCAACCATCCAGTTTTCAGTGACAAATTCGGTTTCGCCGATGTGTTGTAGAAGCTGTACGAATCGCTCCTGCTTATCATCGCTAGGCGTTTCTCGCTCAATGGCAAAGCTGCTTCTTGTCTCCAACAGGTAAAGGTAGCTCAGCGCTCGTTCGTACAATGCAGGGTCAGTGACGGATGTTAGGGCGCGGTCAGCCTCAGCAAGCAGATCCGCGAACACTGGGGTATTCGGTACGGATGCGCGCTGCACGGTCGGACAGAAGTCGCATGTTCCCAGAGCGTTGTCCCGCACCCTGAACTTGGGACTATTCACCGGCTCATCGGCCACAACGTAACGATCGGCAGGAAATAGATCGACATAGCCACCCGTCGATAAGGCTACGACAGGCAGGGATTGGCCGGTCAGCCACTCCCACAGGAAACAGATGCGGCGGATGTGAGCGCCGGTTGGCGTAGCCATGAGCCGCTCTACCAACTCGGTCGGGTCAAGATGCTCAAACACAGCATCAATTATTTCCAAGTTGACGCCCTCGTGCCGTAGTGCGAACTCAAGGTGACGGGTGACGCTATCATCAATGGCGACATTGCGAGGGAATAGCACTTGCGTCTCTGAGTCCACTCGCTTGTTGACGGCACCGCTTATAAACGCAGGGCATTCCAGCGGGCGAACCTGTAGGCCAAGCTTCCGGACTAAATGGGCGTAACCGACAGGAATCATGACACCTCGAAGTTTCGTTACTCTATTCGAGAATTTTTCACAATAATTGATTATTTACTAAATAACTCGAAATATTGTTACCACCGCAGATATACAAGCGAAGCCCCCGCATGATGTCCACTGCCGCACGGAATAGCCGCATGACGAAAATAAAGGGAAGTGGCTTCGAAGCCTTCAAAATTCAAAGCAATCACGCAACAACAGTTAACGGGTTCGAGCAGGCACTCAGCGGCAAAACTCATCGGGATATACAACACCCCGACTACGCCAAAATATCCGGCGTGATCTGCATCTGCAAACGGGTGATTTCATCCTTAAGCCAAAGCTTACGTTTCTTCAGTCGTCGCAGTTGCAATTCGTCTGGGTTGGCGTCGCTGATGAGACGTGCGATCACCTCATCCAGATCGCGATGCTCGATCCCCAACTCAATAATTCGCCGTTTAATTTGTTCGATATCTTCCGCTTGCATACAGAGTACCTTTCACAAGGTCAATTCAATCTCTCAAGGGCGATGAGCACTTGCTTGTGCCGCCCAATCAGCCAACCGCGCCAGCAAATCCGGCAAGGCGCGATTCGCGGCTTCTACACCACCGCGCGCATCTTCACTCGCAACCGGGGCCTGCACTTCAAAGTTGCGGCTAGCGCGTATCGCTTGCGTATCCGCATCGACCAATTGCGCGCGCAGCATCAGATGCAGTCGGCTCGGCTTGGTGCTGAAGTCGTGCGTCAAATTGACTAACTCTGTGTCTAAACGCAATTGCGTGCGCGCCGATCCCGGGGCTTGTACCACGGCACTAAAAGCGCTACTCGCTTCGAGCGCTTGCGTCACTAACGGCGTCAGCATGCGTGCAGGCGTTTCGACCCAACGATTGTAAGCGTAATATTCCAACCGATTCGGTTCGCGTGAATAAGCCATGCGTGACGTATCAAATCCAGGGTGTGCGCGCATCGGCAGAATTAAAATTGTCTGCGTGGATTTCACGTTTGCCGGTTTGCTTGGCAAAGTTGCGTGCAGCAAATAAGTGGCCGATTCTTGCGGCTTGCCCTGCGGCCCGACACAGGCCGTGAGCCATAGCCCCGCAAACATCACCATCGTTAAAATTAACCACTGCTTTTGTCGCACTGCATACCCTCTCTTTATTCTCCGGGCCCCGGTTTCGGAGCGCCGCGACCAAATACCAACATCTCTGGATTGCGTTCCAAGTCATTGCCAACGCGCTTCATGGTGGCCGCTACTTCCCGCAACTCCGCTGCCAAGGCATTCATTTCCGGCAAGGTTTGCCCTGAGAGGTCGCGCAATGGTTGCCGCGCTTCCTGCATGGTTAGATTCATGGTGCGGCTGGCTGAGCCGATATCGCCCGCCATGCCCTCAATCACGACGGAAGTTTGATTCAATCGCTTGGCTAGTTTACCGACTTCTTCAGCCGTTTTGCCACTGGCTTCCAGCGTACGTTCAGCATTTTTCAAAACCAGTTCCAGCGCGGGCTTTTGATCGGCCAAGAGGCGCGTTACGCTTTCCATATTGGTAACCATGCGCTTAATGGATTGGCGCATTTCGGCATCGGTCAAGTCATTCAAGTTCTCGCTGGTTTGCGCTAGATTGGTCATTAAATGCGTGACCGAATCATCGAGCTTTTTCAGTAGCGAGAACTTGGCTTTGATCACGCGGTAATCTTCGCCCTTTTGCTTGATCAAGTCTTTCGATGCTGCCGTACCACCTGACAATTCGACCGCCGATAAGCCGGTTAGTCCTTGCATTTTCAGCGTCGCCAACGTGTCTTCTTTAATCGGCGTAGCGCTATCGATTTTCATCAACACGCGTACCCGGCCACTATGGTCAGGGGCTAGGCCAATGTCGATAATGCGGCCGACTTCTACACCGCGATACCGAACGGCGGAATTCAAATTCAACCCGGCAACCGACTCGTCGAAATACGTTATGTATTTCTGGTAATTGCGTTGATAAGCGCCGCCGCTATACAGCCAAAATACGGTGCCCATGAAGGCTGCGCTCAGCACCAGCACGAACAAACCCACCAACGTGTAATTAACTTTAGCTTCCATATTGTTCCTTGGCCACGCGACCTCGTGGCCCATAGAAATATTCGTGTACCAGCGGATGCGGCGAAGCCGCAAGCTCAGCCATCGTACCGACAGCTAGCACGCGTTTCTCGCCCAGTATCGCCACGCGATCGCAAACGCGCCATAACAAATCCAAATCATGCGTCACAATCACGACGGTGAGTCGTAGTGATGCTTGCAATTGCAACACCAATTCATCCAATGCACTGGCTGCCAGCGGGTCGAGCCCGGCGGACGGCTCATCCAAAAATAAAATTTCGGGATCTAACGCAATCGCTCGCGCCAAAGCCGCACGTTTTTTTAATCCGCCCGATAATTCACGCGGATATTTATTCGCGGCATCTGCCGGCAATCCAGCCAATGCAATTTTAATCTGCGCCAACTCCGTGATTTCCGTCGCACTGAGATTGGTATGCTCCCTGAGCGGCAACGCTACATTTTCTGCAACGGTCAGCCCGCTGAACAAGGCCCCGCCTTGAAACATGATGGCACAACGCTGGCGTAAGCGCTTAGCCGCAGCTTCACCGATGCACGCGATATCTTCCCCCAGCAAACGAATCCGACCTGCATTAAATGGCGTCAACATCACAATCTGACGCAATAAAGTCGATTTACCGCAACCGCTTTCCCCGGCAATCGCAAACACCTCACCCCGATTGATTGTCAAATTGATGTCATCATGAATCACCGTCGCGCCAAAGCGCATGGCGAGATGCTCGATCTCAATGACCGGTTGCGCGCTCACTTGAATACCGTATTCAACAAGCTCGATGCAATAGCAAAAATCGCATCCGCAATAATAATCAGGAAAATGGATTGCACCACCGAAGTCGTCGTCTGACGGCCGACACTATCGGCGCTCCCCTGCGCCTGAAAGCCCGAATAGCAGCCTACCAAGGTAATAATCACCGCAAATACCGGTGCTTTTCCAACGCCAAATAAAAATGTCGCAGGTTTTACTGCATCGTCAAACCGATCGAGAAACGCATAAGCATCGACGTGGAGTTGCCCGTTTGCTACCACCATACCGCCAATCACACTTAGAAAATCTGCATACACCGTGAGTAACGGCAAAACAATCAACATCGCTAGCAACTTGGGCAACACCAACAACTCCATCGGCGATATCCCCATACCGCGCAACGCATCGATTTCCTCCGACACCTTCATGGTGCCGATTTGTGCCGCATAAGCAGAACCAGAACGACCAGCCACGATCACCGCCACCATCATCGGCGCCAATTCGCGCAACATGGAAAGCCCAACCAGATCGGCGATAAAGATATTCGCGCCAAAGCGAGACAACTGTACCGCGCCTTGAAAAGCGACCACCATACCGACTAAAAATGACAGCAAGCCAACAATAGGAATGGCATCGAATCCCGCTTGCTGCACATTGGAGAGAATATGGCGAAAGCGCAAATGCGTCGGCTGGCGCAGCGCGCGCAACAGCGCCACCACGTTTTCACCGATGAAATGCAGCATGCCCTGAGTTTGCTCCACCCCATGCCAACCCTTTTGACCCAACCATTGCAACCCGGATTGCCGTGGCACTTGCCTACCGATCATCGGCATTTGCGGGGCGCGCGCTTCGACTAAGCGCAATAACGCGTCATGCTCTGGGCGCATGCCTTCCAATTGCACTTGCAAGCCTTGCGCCTGACGCGCTTGGCGCAGATGGTGCAAAGTCCAAACACCTGCCGTATCGAGATGCACCACTTTGGAGAAATCAATCACTAGCGCACCCGCCTTAGGCCATGCCAGTTGATCCAGGCGCATACGAAAGCCCGATATCCCTTGCACAGACCAATCGCCGCTACAAACAAGCCGATGGCCAGCTTCCTGTAGCGCTACCGATGCGCCAGCGGATAGCGGATTCAATTCAGGCATAGTGCGCAAAATATAGCATAGGCTGCGACCTGGGGAACGCCGCAATCCATGGAGTCACAAGAGAAAATTTATTTGCCGCTTGTCGCGGCAAGCAATGAGGAAGGTAAGTCGGTCAGGCGATATTTGCCGCTCTGCACCGCACGCGCTAATTTTTCGAGCGTCTGATCGTTTAAGATCGCGACGATTTTAAGTTTGATCGGAAGCCATTTCGCATGCATCGGGCAAGCAGTCGCATCCGAACAAACCTTCAGCCCCAGTACACAATCCTGCGTGAAACTCGGGCCTTCCGTCATCGTCAAAATTTGCATCAACCCAGTCTTTTCAGCGCCTTCACGTAAGCAAAAGCCACCCAAACGGCCGCGAAAGGAATACAGCAAATTGCCTTTGCACAGATTCTGCATGATTTTGGCCAGATACGCTGGCGGCACCCCAAGGTAACCTGCGATCTCGCGATTGAGAACCGGCTCGCCTGAGGGGCGCGTCGCAATAAAAATCAATGCTTGAATCGCATATTGGCTGGTGCGGGATAAAATCATATTCGGCTAAAAGTTGTTTCGGAGGATTTTATCCGAAATCCACCAGAATTGCAGCCGAAAATCACGCCAAGCTACGCCAGCCAGGTATAAAGCCAAGCCAACGGCAAATTGAAGTAATGATCAACCAACAAAGCCGCAAATAACAAACTCAAGTATAAGATTGAGTAGGCGAACGTACGTTTTGCTAACGCATCGGAATAATTACGCCAAATCTGATAGGCAAAATACAAAAATACGCCGTCCAAAATGAGCGTGGAAATCAAATACAGCAATCCACCCATTCCGGTGGCAACCGGCAAGAGCGTCGCGGCGGTCAAGATGATGGTGTACAACAACACATGCAATTGCGTGAATTGATCGCCATGGGTCACGGGCAGCATTGGCATGCCGGCTTTGGCATATTCTTCTTTACGGTACAGCGCCAAGGCCCAAAAATGCGGCGGCGTCCAAGTGAAAATAATCAAGAACAGCAGCAGGGCATCAGCACTGACTTCACCGGTCACCGCTGCCCAGCCGAGCACGGGCGGCATCGCACCGGATGCGCCGCCGATGACGATATTTTGCGGCGTTAGCGGCTTCAAAATAACAGTGTAAACCACGGCATAGCCCACAAATGTGGCCAAGGTCAGCCACATGGTAAGCGCATTGACTTGCGTGTTGAGAATCACTAAGCCGATACCGCCGACGATGCACGCAAACAACAAGGTTTGTGGCGAAGTGACTTCGCCACGCGGCAAAGGACGTGCCCGTGTACGCGCCATGATGGCATCGAGCTTTTGTTCGATCAGGCAATTGATCGCCGCTGCGGCACCCGCTACCAATGCAATCCCAATCGTCGCAGACAATAATAAGGGTAGTGGCACCATACCCGGCGTCGCCAGAAACATGCCAATGACCGCGGTAAAGACAATCAACGACACGACGCGCGGTTTGGTGAGTTGGTAGAACTGTTGACAACGATAGGCGAATTGCCCAAACGTAAGCGTGCTCATCTCAGACCCCTGCATAGTCCCGATTCAGGGATTTTCTTAATCTAAAGTTTAACATGACCAAGGATAGCAGCAGCAGCGCTGCGACCGCGTTATGCGCAACCGCAATCGGTAGCGGCAAACTCAAAACAACATTGGCGATCCCGAGACTCAGTTGCGTTGCTAAGACCAAAGCAATAAAAGCTCCCGCCCGCGTTAATGCCGGCACGCGCAATAATTTGATGACCAACAATCCGACGACCAACAATGTCCCCAAAGCCCCAACGCGATGAACCCAATGAATCGCCGTCAATGCTTCACGCGTTAATAACGTGCCTTGTGCGGTCATCCCCAGTTCACGCACCAACTGGAATGCGTGATGCAAATCCATGGTCGGCACCAATACCCCTTTACAGGTTGGAAAATCAGAACAAGCCAACGCGGCATAATTTGAACTCACCCACCCACCCAACGCAATCTGCAAAAACACCACCAATAATGCAAATGCGGCATAAGACTTGATTCGTTCCGCATCAACGCCACGCACTGCCGCGATATCGCGACTTTGACGTTGTAACAACCAAGTCAGCAGTGACAGCGTAATCATGCCGCCCAATAAATGCAGGGTCACAATAATGGGCGTCAACTTTAGCGTCACGGTCCACATCCCAAACAACCCTTGCAAAATAACGAAGCCAATTAAAAATGTCGGTAAGCCGATTCCTTGTTTCAGCTTTTCCCGTTTGATCCATGCCATGCTACCGATGATCACGATCAACAGACCCAAGGTGCTGGCCAGATAGCGATGCACCATTTCTTTCCAGGCTTTGGCATGCGATACCGGGCCCTGGGGGCGCACGGCAAGCTCTTGCGATATTTCCGCATGGGCGTGGGCTGGGCTGAGTTTGCCATAGCAACCCGGCCAATCCGGGCAACCTAGGCCAGCATCCGATAAACGCACATAAGCGCCTAATACAACAACACCAAAAGCTAACAAGGTCGCGGCAAGAATCAGTTTTTGAAACATGTCTTATCCAATCTGCGAAGCTTTAAGTAAGCGCTCGATGTCTTTATGCATGCGCTTAATATCCGGATTTGCGGGCCAACGCATCATGACATTACCCAACGGATCGATCATGTAGATATATTGTTTTACATCGCCTTCCGCAGCTAACTTTGCAGTCAGCCCTCCTGCGGGGTCAGCGAGTAATTGTGTACCGACATAATCTTGCTTGATATCAGGGCGGGGTTTCCGGCCATCCGCAATCACCCATACGCGTTGCATGCGATCTTGCTCGCGGCCCTGCATCAAACGGACTTGGCGCATCACATAAAGCTTGTGCTCACATTCGCTATTACAACCACTTGCATCCACCTGAACCATCAGCCATTTACCACGTAGCGTCTTGAACGAAACTGACGCGCCGTCGAGCCCGGTTAGTGACATCGTTTCGGGCAGCGTCACGGGTTTGATTAACGCGCCATAATTTCGGGTGCCCCCCTGTGGCTGCCAAACAAAATATGCGAGATAGCTCGCCACGACTGGCAACGCAAATACGGCCATCACCAGAATTAATTTTGCTCTATTTGGATTTGCGCTGCTTTGCATAATGCACTCCGTAAATCACGATGGTTGCGATCGCCATAACGAACCATTGAAAAGCATAACCGGCATTTTTCTCCATACCGGTATCAGGCTGCTCCCAATGACGCTGCAAACCATCGCCGTTGTTATTGAGTTGCGTCACCATCAATGTCTGTAAACGTAAGGGTAGCAAGCCTTGCATGCGCTTGAAATGCAAGTTCTGCCAAACTTTCCCCTCTACCGTTTGCGATGAAAGTTCTAAAAATTTTCCACTGGGTGGCACCGCAATGCCTTCAATCGTCACCACACCTAGCGGTGTTCTTATTTCGGGTAACAAACTTCGATCCGCACCACGCGCAACCCAACCACGGTTAATCAGCACGTAAGCCGCTTCATGTTCTAATTTCAACGGTGTAATGACTTCATACCCGGGTATACCTTTTAGAACAACGTTATCCAGCAAAACTTCCTGCGCCGGGTCAAAACGACCTGTCACTGTTACACGCCGATATCGATAAGCATCTTCTTCAATTGCGTCACCTGGCAAGGTCACCGGCAAATCTTTACTTAACTTTTCATAGCGCGCTTGTAATGCACTTTTGTGCATCGCCTTTGTCGCTTGCCATATCCCTGCGTAAACCGTGACCGCAAGAACGAGCACCGCCGCGACCGTCGGCAACCAGACTGGGCGGCGGCGTTCCGTCAGCTTAGCCATGGCGGCACATGTGGCTTTCCGTTACACTGCGCTCAATCGCGTTTGGAGCTAACCACATGTCTATCATCCTATACCGCTTTATCATTATCGCTTTTTTGCTCATCATTCTCGGTAGTTTGGTATCTGCCTTATATTTTCTGGTCAAAGACAAAGGCCAGTCCGATCGCACCGTAAAGGCGCTCACCGTTCGCGTTGCCTTATCCGTCGGTTTATTTCTATTGCTAATGGCCGGATTTTATTTCGGTATTCTACCGACGCGCCATTAGCATTCTATGCAATCGTACTTCCCCGCACCCACCAAATAAAAATGGCGCCGCGATACCGCTGCGGCGCCAAAATCCCCTTTTTGCTATTTTTTTTCGGAAGTTACTCCTCCACCACTTAGCGGGTGTTATTTACAGCCAATAAACAAAGATAAACAAGCCGAGCCAGACCACGTCCACAAAGTGCCAATACCAGGACACCGCCTCGAAAGCAAAATGTTGCTCGGGTTTAAAATGGCCTTTCATGCAGCGCAACAGGATCACGATCAGCATGATCGTTCCAATGGTCACGTGGAAACCATGAAAACCGGTCAGCATGAAGAAGGTTGAGCCATAGATACCTGCGCCCAAGGTTAAGCCCAGCTTGGTATAGGCTTCATGATATTCCGTTGCTTGGAAATACAAGAAGGTTACGCCCAAAGCCACGGTCAGCGCCAACCACAAAATCAATTGGCCGCGATTACCCTTCTTTAAGCCCCAATGTGCAATGGTCAATGTCACACCCGAAGTCAACAAGAGCAACGTGTTCAACGCAGGTACGCCCCATGCTGCCATTGGCGCAAATTCACCCGCACCCGCCTCGGCCATTGGTGCAATCATTTTTGCGCCTAACGGACCTGCGGTTGGCCATACGGATTTGAAACCGGACCACAATATCGCACCGGTGTCGCCTTCACCCAACCAAGGCACTGACAACACGCGTGCATAAAACAGGGCGCCAAAGAATGCCGCGAAGAACATCACTTCCGAGAAAATGAACCAGCTCATCCCCCAACGGAAGGAGCGATCGACTTGCGCATTATATTTGCCGCTTTCGGATTCGGCGATGACCTTACCGAACCAGCCGAACATCATGTAGAACAACACGCCCAAACCAGCCATCACCAGCCAACCGCCTGGTGCCACGCTATTCACCCACAACACCATGCCGACGCCAAACAGCGCCAGTGCGGTTGATCCGACGATCGGCCAACCCGATGGCGACGGAAGATAATAACCCCCACCTTGATGATCACTCATTTTTCCCCTCCTTGAGATATATCGTTTAAATCAAAAAAATTTTCTTAGTGCATGACCACATACACAATCCCCACCAGCGTCGCAATAAAGAGCGCAGCTCCGACCAAACCTGCTGCAATCACTTGACCCGGCGTCAATCGCACCGCATCTTGATCGTAATCTGAACTCTTGCGTACGCCAAAAAAACTCCAAAATACTGCGCGAGCGGCTTGCCATGAACTCGCTTTTTGCCCCCGTTGCTCCTGTGTCATTTAGTCGCTCCGGCTTTTACTTGCTCAAAAAACGTATACGACAACGTGATCGTATGTACGTCCTTCGGTAAATCATTTTGCACCACAAATTGCACCGGCATTAGGCGCTCTTCGTGCGGCTTCAGCGTCTGCTGACTAAAGCAGAAGCATTCAATCTTTTTAAAATATGCCCCAGCTTGCGCCGGGCCATAACTCGGTACGGCTTGGCCGACGATGGTACGATCCGTCAAATTCACCACACGGTACATCACTTGCTTGATCTCACCTGGATGGATACGCAGGCTCTTTGTCTGCGGTTCAAACACCCAAGGTAACTTTGCACCGATATTGGCATCGAACTCAATTGTGACCCAACGCGCCGGATCCATTTGCGTATTCGATACTTTTATCTTGTCTTTGTTAAGTCCTGTTACGTCGCAAATCTTCTTGTAAAACGGAATCAGCGCATAACCAAAACCAAACATCAGCAGCGTCACCAAAATCAATTTTTTTAGAATGATCCGGTTTTGCTTACTTCCCTGATTCATTAATTAACGCACCATGCTAAAAGAGAATATAAAAAATACAATTACCAACACCACCAACACTGCAGCAGTCCGATACTTAGCCTTCTCTTTATTCACAGGGCTTTCCAATTAAAACGCTACAAAATGGGGCGGATAGCTTAAACACTACGCCGCCCCGTCACCAATCACTTAACAGTCGGCGGTGTTTCGAACGTGTGATACGGCGCCGGTGATGGCAGGTGCGTCCATTCCAACGTATCAGCACCTTCCCAGGCACGGCCCTCAGCTTTAACGCCACCCTTGATGCATTTCAACACCACGACCAACAGAATCAATTGCGACAAACCGAAACCGAAGGCACCAATCGTTGCCACCATATTCCAGTCAGCGAATTGCAATGCATAGTCAGGAATCCGGCGTGGCATACCTGCCAAGCCCAAGAAGTGCATCGGGAAGAATAGAATGTTGAAGAAAATAGTCGACATCCAGAAATGCAGTTTACCCAGCTTCTCGTCGTACATATTTCCAGTCCACTTCGGCAACCAGAAATAAACGCCAGCAAAGATTGAGTACAACGCACCGGAAACCAGCACATAGTGGAAGTGCGCCACCACGTAGTAGGTGTCTTGCAGTTGAATATCGACCGGAGTAATCGCCAGCACCAAGCCGGAGAACCCACCAATGGTGAACAGGCACACGAAAGCAATCGCGAACAGCATAGGGGTCTCAAAAGTCATCGAGCCCTTCCACATGGTTGCAATCCAGTTAAACACTTTCACACCGGTCGGAATCGCGATCAACATGGTTGCATACATGAAAAACAACTGGGCTGCCGTAGGCAGGCCAGTAGTAAACATGTGGTGCGCCCAGACGATGAACGACAGAATCGCGATCGAGGAGGTTGCATACACCATGGAGGCATAGCCGAACAGCGGTTTACGTGCGAAGGTCGGGATGATCTGCGAGATAATGCCAAACGCTGGCAGAATCATGATGTATACCTCGGGATGACCGAAGAACCAGAAAATATGCTGGAACATCACAGGATCGCCGCCGCCAGCCGCATTAAAGAAGCTGGTACCGAAATGACGATCGGTCAGCAACATGGTCACCGCACCGGCCAGCACTGGCATCACCGCGATCAGCAAGTATGCCGTAATCAACCAAGTCCAAACGAACAGCGGCATCTTCATCAAGGTCATGCCTGGCGCGCGTAAGTTCAGGATGGTGGTCACGATATTGATCGCGCCCATGATGGAGGAAATACCCAGGATATGCACGGCGAAAATCGTCATGTCGTTGGATATGCCGCCTTGCAAGAACAACGGAGCGTACATCGTCCAACCACCGGCAGAAGCACCGCCCGGCACGAAGAAGGAACCAACCAGCAAGCTAGCTGCAACCGGTAACAACCAGAAACTCCAGTTATTCATGCGGGGAAACGCCATGTCTGGGGCACCGATCATCATCGGGACTTGCCAGTTCGCAAAACCTACAAAGGCCGGCATGATGGCGCCGAACACCATGATCAGACCATGCATCGTGGTGAGCGAGTTAAAAAACTCTGGGCGCATGATTTGCATACCCGGTTGAAACAGCTCGGCGCGAATTAATAGCGCGAGCGTACCGCCGGTCAGCAGCATGATGAAGGAAAACCAAAGGTACAGCGTACCGATGTCTTTATGATTGGTGGTGGTTACCCACCGCATGAGACCGGTTGGATGACCGTGTCCATGATCGTGATCGATTGCGTGTGTCGCTTCCATTTTCAGCCTCCTAAATTATTTGCGTAATGCTTTGATATCGGCGGGCTGCACCATGTCACCCGTCGCATTGCCGAAGGAATTGCGCTCGTAGGTGATTACGGCAGCCACATCAACGTCGTTCAGTTGCTTGCCAAACGCAGCCATCGCCGTGTTGGGTTTGCCGTTCATGACGATATTGATGTGCGCAGCTTTGTCGCCGGTTGCAATCTTAGAACCAGCCAGCGCAGGGAATGCTGGAGGCAGACCTTTACCATCCGCTTGATGGCAAGCCGCGCAGTTTGCGGCATACACTTTTGCGCCATGCGCTTTCAGCTCGTCAGCACTATAGGTCTTATTGGGATCCATGGTGACCGCAGCGGATTTCGCTTTCTGTTCTGCCATCCATTTGTCGTAATCTTCTTGTGTTTTTACTTCGACAACGATCGGCATAAACCCGTGATCCTTACCGCACAACTCGGAACACTGACCACGGTAGGTGCCCGGCTTGTCGGCTTTAAACCAAGCATCTTTGATGAAGCCCGGAATTGCATCTTGTTTGATGCCGAATGCCTGAACCGACCAGGCGTGAATCACGTCATTGGCAGTTAACAATAAACGCACTTTTTTACCCACTGGCACGACTAACGGATTATCCACTTCCAGCAAGTAGTGTTCTCCTTTAGGGGCAGTGCCCTCGATTTGATCGCGCGGCGTGGATAAATTTGACAGGAATTTAATGCCTTCAGCAGGATATTCGTATTCCCATTTCCACTGATACGCCACGACTTTAACCGTCATATCCGGATTGCTCGCGTCGCGCATATTGAGAATGGTTTTGGATGCAGGAATTGCCATAGCAATGAGGATCGCAAACGGAATCACGGTCCAGATAATTTCGATCTGGGTGTTCTCATGGAAATGCGCCGCTTTATGGCCAACCGATTTGCGATGCTTCCAGATGGAGTAAAACATCACGCCGAACACCACCACAAAGATCGCCACACAAACCCACATAATTAAAACATGTAGATTGAATATCTCGCTAGCAACCACACTTTGCGGCGTTGGCAGATTGTATTTCGATTCCTCGGCCCAAGCGGCCATGGACATCAGGGATACTCCCCATCCCAGCCCCAGACTCCTCATTTTGCTAATCATTGCTACCCCCTTGACGTTTAAACCTAAAAATTTAGCGTTGATCTGAGACCAACATCTCAATATTCATTAAACCAATCACACCGCGCCGAATCCTTAAGTTTCACTTGGAAACCGACAAAACTCAGCAATTGCCCTTGCCATTAAACCGGGCAACTTCAAATTTAACTGAGGCTATAAAACACAGCGAATGTATTCAAAGTGCACCGACAACGAGACTTTATAAAGTGCTCAGCCTTGCTAGATCTTCCGACTGCGCTACTTTGCCGTCTATTGCAGTTGCTAATATGGACACTCTTAAATAAACGATTCAACGTTTTGATCTTGGTCTCTTTTTGGTGCGACAAAATAGCACACCAACCCCACCCTCAGCAAGCAAAACCCCAAATAAATCCTTTGATTCCAGGTATTTAAAGTTATTATGTCAGTATTTTATAATAAAGTTAATTAATTGATTTGCATTCATTTTATTGGCTCGTAGTCGCCTTAACCCATTTCAATCAAATGGGTTATTTGCATGTCCTAAAAATCGTTTCCTCGCGCAGAAAAAAAATCAAGCCCCCAAATTCGGTACAAAATGGCATTCAGCGCAAACCCATTTGGCGTGCTTCAATTTTCATGGCGATGACTTGCCGACCATCCGCTTTAGTTATCTTCTCATTCACCCAAGCGTGCCCGTAAATGACTTCATAAGTCGCGGGTAAACGCCCTTCCTGGCGCAGCTTTTCATAGTTATCCGACATCGTGCGCCAGGTTTTTTTACCCATCAACCCATGACCGCGTCCGCTCGTGACGTTGTGTGCGCCAATCGCCTTTAATTCACGCAACAAGCTACTCAAATCAGGATACGTCAACGTGAGATACTCCATATCCACCACCGGAGTTGCAAAACCGGC
This sequence comes from Betaproteobacteria bacterium, assembly GCA_024641855.1. GTDB lineage: Bacteria > Pseudomonadota > Gammaproteobacteria > Burkholderiales > Thiobacteraceae > RBG-16-58-11. Next base: position 30,810 of record JAHECG010000014.1, read on the forward strand.
ATAAGACAATTCATCACCGATATCATGCATATCCATAAACCGATTTACATGGGTATAGCCATCCAAACCAGCAAAGGCTTGCCGCAACTCGCGTAACGTATCCGGTCCAAAGCTTGAGAACATCAGCAAACCACCGGGTGCCAGCACACGCCGAAATTCAGCAAACGTCGATGGCAAATCATTGCACCACTGCAATGCCAGATTCGAGCACAGCAAATTCACGCTCGACGTCGCAAAAGGCAAACGCTCCAAATCACCACCGACATAACGCGGAAGATTGCCAGCCATGAAAGGCAATTTGCGCTTCCACCAGGGATCACTTTGGCGCGCCACTTGCAGCATCGATTGCGCGATATCCAGTCCGAGGGTATTCGAGTCCGGATAACGCTGCGCCAAAGCGCGACTGACCGCACCGGTACCGCAACCGACATCCAACACCAACTCCGGTGCCAGCTTCACAAAATCCAAGCGCTCCATCAGACGTTGGCCAACCTCGCGTTGCAACACGGCCGCTTGATCATACGTGGTCGCGGCGCGCTCGAAAGCGCGTCGCATCAAGCGCTTGTCAATGCGCATTGCAAAATCTTCAGCCATCTAAAAAACACTCCATTGCATGCATCGTCTCAGCGCGATGCGAAAGAAAAGGGGCGTGCGCGCTACCATGAATAATCGCTAATTCCGCCTGGGGTAAGCACTGCGCTAGCCATTCACCCGCGCCCAGCGGCGTTACGGTATCGCGCTCACCGTGGATCAACAGCACCGGTTGCGCGATGCCCGCCGCCGCATCGCGCAAATCGAGATCATGCAAAATCGACAAGCCACCGCGCAAAGTTTCCAAGGAGGGTTCGCCACGCTCAAATAATTTTGCGCGCAGCGCCGCGATGACTTCACGCGCATCGTCGCCACTGCGCGCTTGTAAGGACAAAAAGCGCTTCAACGTGCCCGTATAATCTTGCTCCAAACTGCGCGCGAATTCTGTCATCGTTTTATCGTCCATGCCGTATGGCCAATCCGCACGCTGACGAAAACACGGTGTCGTACTCAACAAAACAAGCTTGCTAACGCGATCAGAAAAGTCCAGCGCCAACTGCATCGCCACCTGCCCGCCCAGCGACCAGCCACAAATCTGCGCTCGCTCCGGCATCGCGTCTGCCACGACGCGAGCAACTTCCGCAAGCGTATAAGGCTCCTGCTGTGCGCTCTCACCATAGCCGGGCAAATCGACAATATGCAGACGAAATTTCTGCGCCAACCCATCGCGCACACCCTCCCAAATGCCGCCATGCATACCCCAGCCATGCAGCAACACCAAATCCGCACCATGCCCCAGAGTTTCAATGTGCAACTGTTTCATGCCTGCGCGTTCAACGCATCGCACAAGCGCCGCACATCATCTTTGCTATGCGCTGCCGAGAGCGAAATCCGCAGTCGTGCCTGCCCCTTAGGTACCGTCGGCGGGCGAATAGCTGGCACTAAAATTCCTTGCAGGCGCAGCGCTTCCGCGATCCTAACCGCTTCCTGATTTGATCCGATGAGCAATGGTTGTATCGGCGTATCGGAAGGCATGAGTTGCCAGCGCTCGGTTTTGAGATGCTCTTTTAAGTAGGCGATCAACTCGCGCAACTGCGCACGGCGCCATCCTTCCTCGCGGAATAAATGCAAACTCGCCAACAACACCGTTGCCAGTAGCGGTGGAAACGCTGTGGTGTAAATGTATGTCCGCGCGCCCTGAATCAGCGTCTGGATCAACTCATCGCCACCAGCGACAAAGGCACCGAATACGCCCGCCGCCTTACCCAGGGTTGCCATATAAATAATGCGCGGCGATTGCACATTGAAATGTTCAAGAATGCCGCGACCATGCGTTCCCAATACGCCGAAGCCATGCGCATCATCCAACAACAGATAGGCATCGTAGCGCTCGCACAACGCTAACAATTCCGGCACCGGTGCCAAATCGCCATCCATGCTGAACACCGCATCGGTCACCACCAATTTGCGCCGGCCTTTTGCTCCCGCCAGCGTCTGCTCCAGATGCGCTAGATCAAGATGGGTGTAGCGTAAAAATCGGGCCCGCGAGATCAAGGCTGCATCATTCAGCGAAGCGTGATTGAGCTTATCCGCCAACACCACATCATTGCGCCCCAGCAGCGCCGACACGACGCCGAGATTCGCCATGTACCCCGTCGAAAATAATAAGGTGCGCGGTAACTCAAGAAACGCTGCCAAAGCCAGTTCTAGTTGGTGATGCGCTTCACTGTGGCCAACGATGAGATGCGAAGCCCCTGCGCCCACCCCATATTGACCGGCACCGCGACAAGCGGCTTCGATCAGCACCGGATGCGCGGCAAGGCCGAGATAATCGTTGCTGCAAAAAGCCAGATAGTCGCAGCCATCGACGGTGATATGAGCGCCCTGCGCGCTTTCCAGGATGCGGCGGCTACGCAGCAAGCCTTGGGCTGCGAGCGCGTTCAGGTCGTCAGGAAGATCGGGAAAAGGCATCGTGTTACCTTAAAAACCATTCAACGCAAAGGCCGCAAAGACGCAAAGAAATAACCGGAAATATTTTTCTTTGCGTCTTTGCGGCCTTTGCGTTTAACGCCTTTCGCCCTCACCCACGCAGCCCCGGCCCATCCTCGCCCATCGGCCGCATGCCGAGTTTTTCCAGCAAAGCCATATCGCGTGAGGCTTCCGGATTCCCTGTGGTGAGCAATTTATCACCGTAGAAAATCGAATTCGCGCCCGCCAAAAAACATAGCGCTTGAATCGCTTCACCCATTTCCTGGCGCCCGGCGGATAACCGCACAAAACTCTTCGGCAACGTGATGCGCGCTACGGCAATGGTGCGCACGAATTCCAACGGATCGAGCGCATCGGTACCATAAAGCGGCGTGCCTTCGACTTGCACCAGCATATTGATCGGCACCGATTCGGGTTGTGGATCGAGATTGGCCAACTGCGTAATTAAACCGGCGCGTTGGCTGCGCGATTCCCCCATGCCGACGATGCCACCGCAGCACACATGCATGCCCGCATCGCGTACGCGTCCCAATGTATCCAGCCGATCCTGATAATCGCGTGTGCTGATCACTTCGCCGTAGAATTCAGGCGCCGTGTCGAGATTGTGGTTGTAGTAATCCAAACCGACATCGCGCAATTTCTGCGCTTGCCCTTCGCGCAACATACCGGCGGTCAGGCAAGTTTCCATACCCAGCGCCTTCACGGCTTTGACCATCTCAAACACCGGTTCCAGCTCACGGTCCTTAGGGCTACGCCACGCCGCGCCCATGCAAAAACGGGTGGCACCGGTTGCCTTTGCGGCCTCGGCGGCAGCGATCACCTCCTCCAGTTTCAGCATGCCCTCGCTTTCTACGCCCGCATGATGGCGCGCCGATTGCGGGCAATAACCGCAATCTTCCGGACAGCCGCCGGTCTTGATCGATAGCAAGGTGGATAATTGCACCACATTAGGATCGAAATGTGCCCGATGTGCTTCCTGCGCCCGATACATCAAGTCGTTGAACGGCAAGGAAAATAGCGCTTCGACTTGCGCTACGCTCCAAGTGCTGTGTGGATCCGTTGGCAAGATCATTTGATTCATGGGGGGTTCCTCGGTGCGATAATCCATAAAGCACAGCCGTGCTGCTTTACAGTACAAAATAAATTAACCTTGAATAATCAATGATATTCATACGCTAGTCAAGAATGATGTTAGCCATACTGAACAGCTGCTCAAAATTTATACAGAGGCAAATTAAGCAAGACTGCTGCTTATGTGGAACGGCTAGCGGCACGCACTTAGTTTGTGCCGCCTGCCATGAGAGCTTGCCGCGCCATAGCCTGGCTTGTCCGGTATGCGCCGCGCCCGGTAGCAGCGAAGTCTGTGGCGAATGTCTGAAACACCCACCCGCCTTCGATCGCACCAGCGCTGCGCTCGATTACACCTTCCCCGTCGATAAATTGATCCAAGCGTATAAGTACCATCACCAACTTGCCCTAGCGCACCTGTTCGGCGCACTATTAAGTCGAACTGTGCGTGAACAACCTCGACCGGACATCATCATCCCCATGCCCTTACATCCGATACGCCTGCGCGAACGTGGCTTCAATCAAGCGCATGAAATCGCCAAGCACCTCAACAAAGACTTAGGGGTGCCACTGGCCGCTCAACGACTGCACCGCGTTGTGAACACCGTATCGCAAGCCACCTTGGATTGGGAGGCCCGCAAGAAAAACATGAAGGGAGCATTCGCTTGCGATGCGCCGTTAAATGGCCAGCACATCGTGTTAATCGACGACGTGATGACCAGCGGCGCAACGCTGAATGCGGCCGCAAAAACGTTGAAGCACGCAGGCGCTGCGCAAGTCAGCTTATGGGTTGTTGCCCGCGCCTTGCCGCATCATTAATCGGATACTCGAACGGTATGAATCACAAATTAGTCGATGAGCGCGTAACACTGATCTGCGAACTCGGTTGCACACGGGTACGTGAAGTTATTTCAGACCTTCAACAGGGCCGCACCAGCCCAGAAATAGAAAACACGCGGCCAGAAGAACAGGCGCAAATCTTGCTGCAACTACAAACCATTATGGCGGTGTATGACACTTCGCACTAATGCGCGAGCGCCATCTTCGCCCGTCTTTATCCACTTGAGTTTTCATGCCTAAACGTTTTCTCCGCCGCACCAAACATTCCTGGTTTTCGCCTTTACTCTGGCGCAGACGCATTATCTTTTGGAGTGGGGCCATCGCGGTCGGACTTATCGCCGTACTCTTCGCCATGGGCAGTGAGCATGCGCATCATGGCTTTCAATATCTCATCGGCGTTTCGCCCTGGTTGCCATTTTTGGTGACGCCGCTCGGCTTTGTTGCCATCGCTTACATCACGCGCCGCTTCTTTCCGGGTTCGCAAGGATCAGGCATTCCGCAAACCATAGCCGCGCTGCAAATCAAAGATCACGCCCTACGCAACAAATTACTCTCGCTGCGCATCGCTGCCAGCAAAGTTTTTCTGACCTTGCTGGCGCTGCTCTGCGGCGCCTCCGTCGGCCGCGAAGGCCCAACGGTGCAAGTCGGCGCATCCATCCTGCACGCGGTCGGCGTCCTGGGTAAATTTTCGCGCGTCGAAGCGGAACGCGCCTTAATCATCGCCGGTGGCGCTGCCGGTGTTGCGGCCGCATTCAACACGCCGCTGGCGGGGATCGTCTTCGCCATCGAAGAGATGAGTCGCTCCTTGGAAGAGCGCGTCAGCGGTACCGTACTCACCGCCGTCATCATCGCCGGCATCATCTCGCTCTCCATGTTGGGGAATTACACCTATTTTGGACATACCAGCTCCTCGTTTTCACTCAAAACCGGTTGGCTCGCCCCCCTGGCTTGCGGCCTGGTCGGTGGTCTGCTGGGCGGCCTTTTCAGTCGCACTTTGATCTTGCTGTCGCGCGGTTGGCCGGGACGACTCGGCACGCTCATGCGCGAACACCCGTTATGGACAGCGGCCATCTGTGGCCTATTGTTGGCAGTCGTTGGCATCCTTTCCAGCAACACAATTTACGGCACTGGATATTACGAAGCCAAAGCCATTTTAGAAGGTACAGCGGATACGTCTGTGGCGTATGGAATCATGAAATTACTCGCCACCATCCTGTCCTACGCGAGCGGGATTCCCGGCGGGATTTTTGCGCCATCGCTGGCGGTCGGCGCAGGACTCGGACTAGATTTGAGCCATTTATTTCCAGCGCTTTCCGTCGGCAGTATCGTGTTGATGACGATGGTGGCTTACTTCGCCGGCGTGGTGCAGGCACCCATCACCGCGTTCGTCATCGTGATGGAAATGACTGACAATCACGAAATGATTATTCCACTGATGGTGGCCGCCATGGTGGCGCATGCCGTTTCCAAATTGGTGTGCCCAACGCCCTTATACCGATCCTTGGCAATCAACTTTCTACCTCGGCATAAGCACTAAACACAAGCGCTTTACTTGGGTACCGCCACTTGATACATGCGCGCCTCAATGGTGGCCGCATGCCGCGCGATGTACGGTGAGTTGGGGCGCTTTTCAAAATAGCGCGGACGCGGCACGATCGCCGCCAAACGCGCCGCTTGCGCCGGACCAAGATTCGCCGCACTGGTTTTGTAATAGCGCCGTGCGGCGGCTTCCGCCCCGTACACGCCGTCGCCCCATTCGATCACATTCAGATAAATTTCCAGAATACGGCGCTTCGGCATCATCTTTTCCAACATCAAAGTGATTACCGCTTCTTGGCCTTTGCGGATATAAGAGCGTTCGCCGGAAAGAAATAAATTCTTCGCCAACTGTTGGCTGATGGTGGAACCACCCGCCACGACTTTGCCCTTTTTCTCATTCTTCTTCAGCGCTTTCTCGATGCCTTCGATATCGAAACCTTCATGCTCCAAAAATTTGGAATCTTCCGCAGCAATCAACGCCCGCTTCAAATGAATCGAGATTTTTTCGTAGGGCACCCATTTTTGCTTGAGCTCGGCATCATCCCCCATCTTCTCTTGCAACACCGCCAAGCGTTGCTCCATGAACGCCGTCCGACTCGGGTTATGGCCGACGTACCACCACACATGCAAAAAGAACCAGAGTTGCACCAACAAAACCAACGCAACCGCAAGCGCAAACGCACGCCAAATCCAGCGCCAGATTGTTTTTAACATTTTGGGTTCACAAATTCAGTCGCTACTAGGATTTTCTTAATCGCTCAATCACAGGCCGCGTCTGTGGCCGCACCTCACGCCACACATAAAACGCCTCAGCAGCTTGCTCCACCAGCATGCCTAGACCATCGGCCAAGGTTTGCGCCTTATTGGCCTCGGCAAACGCCAAAAACGGCGTGAGCCCTTTGCCGTACATCATATCGTAGGCCAACGCACCGGGTGCCATGATACGCGGCGGCAATGGCGGCAGTTCATCATTGAGACTACTGGAAGTTGCATTGATCACCAGATCGTAGCGATCGCCCGCAAGGCCGACATAATCGCTGGCGCGCACAGTCCCATGCGCCGCGAAATGCTGCGCAAGATCCTGCGCTTTTTGCGGTGTGCGATTAGCAATGGTCAGTGACTGCGGTTTGCACATGAGCAGCGGCAATAAGACACCACGCGCTGCACCGCCCGCCCCCATCAATAGCACATCTTTTCCCGCGATTTTGAAACCCAAATTGTGCTCGATATCGCGCACCAAGCCGGCGCCGTCGGTGTTATCGCCCAGCACGCTGATCCCGTCAAATATCAACGTATTGACGGCTTGCGCGTGCCGCGCACGCTCGGTCAAATTTTGAGCATATTGGAAAGCTTCGAGCTTGAACGGCACGGTCACATTGATGCCGCGCCCGTCTCCAACACGAAACGCATCAACCGCTGGTGCAAATCCATCTAGCGCAACCAGCACTGCGGCATAGGTCAGATCTTGCCCGGTCTGCCGAGCGAACTCGGCGTGGATCTGCGGCGATTTACTGTGGGAAATGGGATTACCGAATACGGCGTAGCGATCAGGCATCGGGCGTCAGGCGTCAGGCGTCAGGGAATCGCATTTTAACTCAAGGCTCGTCACTTTATCCGGCGCCTGACGCCTGACGCCTAAATACTAACTCTGCATCCAAGGCAATCCCGCATTCTTCCAGCCATTCACATTGCGTTGCTGGGAAGCTTTTTCACGATCGCCCTCAAAACCTTCCAAGACGTTGTAACACTCCAAAAATCCGGACTGGGCCGCAGCTTCGGCGGCTTTGTGCGAACGTGCACCATTGCGACAGATAAATAAGGTGAGCGCCTCATGATCCACCAACTGCTTCAGTTGCAGCATGAAATTCGGGTTTGGATGCCAACCCGGGTACGTGAGCCATTCTACTTGCACACTATGGGGAATCACGCCCACTAAATCCCATTCGGCACGTGCGCGCACATCTACCAACTTGGCTTGTGGCGCCAGCGTTAAAATCAGCCCGGCTTCTTGTGGGGTTAATGCCCCGTGATACGGTAAATTCGCTTGTGTTGCGCGCTCCTGACCCCGCGCCAAAATCTCACTGATAGAACCCATCGCAGATATTCCTTAGTGCACCCTGATAGAATGGGAGTATAGACAGTATTTTCAGAGCGAGCGCATCTTGAGTTCTAACCACCCCCACTCCCACGCCCATCAGCATACCCACCGTTATAACGAGACCAAGAAATCCACGATGGTCAGCGTCTGGGTTAATCTCGTACTCACCGTACTGCAAATCGTGGTGGGTTATTTTGGTCGTTCGCAAGCCTTGGTTGCCGACGGCCTACACTCGCTATCCGATTTGATCGCCGATTTTTTAGTGTTGTACGCCAACCGCAAAAGCCATCGCTCCGCCGATGTCACACATCCCTACGGTCATGCACGGATTGAAACTGCTGCGACCTTTTTACTTGGCGTGATGTTAGTCGCACTTGGCGTGGGCTTGCTGTGGAATGCCGGACTCAAACTGCAAGATCCAACCGCTATTCGATCCGTGCATGTCGCCACGCTGTACATCGCATTACTCACACTCATCAGCAAGGAAATGCTGTTCCGCTACATGTTGGCCATCGCCAAACGCTTGCGCTCGCAAATGCTGATCGCTAATGCCTGGCATGCGCGATCCGATGCTGCTTCGTCGTTGGTCGTACTCATTGGTATTGGCGGCAATCTCATGGGTATGCGCTTTCTCGACTTGATCGCCGCCGTGCTGGTGGCTTTCATGATCGCGCACATGGGTTGGAAAATGGCCTACCAAGCACTGATGGAATTGATCGATACCGCGCTCGACGAAGAAGAAGTCGACAAAATACGCGCCACGATTAAAGCTACGCCCGGCGTCGTCGGCTTGCATGAACTGCGTACACGTAAAATGGGCGACTCCGGTTTAGTAGACGCCCATATCCTGGTAGATCCCCGTCTCAGCGTCTCCGAAGGCCACCATATCGCCGAACGCGCTCGCAAACGGGTATTAGATCAGCATGAGATACTGGATGTACTGGTTCACATCGATCCGGAGGATGACCTGACAGCCAAACCATCCGCACATTTGCCCAGTCGCACGGAATTGATTAGTCGCTTGCAAGGCGCTTTGCTAGAAGCCTTGCCGACCCCAGAGCGAATTGTGTTGCATTACCTTGATGGCCAAGTGGAAGCCGAGCTATTTTTATCGGACAACTTTTGGAGCCAAACCGATCAAGTCGTTGAGTTGCATAAACGCTTAGCGCAGTTTTTGCTAGAAGACGAAATATTTAGCGTAGTCCGCCTGCACAAGGTTACGCACCATAACGGTGCAAATAAAAGCGATTCTGCACAGTAATAGTGCGCAAGCTTTGCCTACCCGGCAAAAATGGCTTGTGGCATAATGCTTTTCCCTCACTTTACGTGTGGCATGCATTCTGCTTTTAGCCTACCTGTTAGCCTTAGGGACTAGGTTTTACCAATTTTATTAACAATCTTTGCGTACTAGAGGAGATTTCAAATGGCGGTCGCCGACGTAATGAAAATGATCAAGGACAACGAAGTGCGCTTCGTTGACTTCCGCTTCACCGATACCATCGGTAAAGAGCAGCATGTATCCGTGCCGGTGAGCGCGTTCGACGAAGACAAATTCGAGAGCGGCCACCCCTTCGATGGTTCGTCCATCGCTGGCTGGAAAGGCATTCAAGCTTCCGACATGATCCTGATGCCGGATCCCGATACCGCCAACATGGACCCGTTCATGGAAGAGGCAACCCTGATCCTGTCTTGCGACGTCATCGAACCGACCGACATGAAGGGCTATGACCGCGACCCACGTTCCATCGGCAAGCGCGCTGAAGCCTATTTGAAATCCACCGGCATTGGCGACACCGTATACTTCGGACCCGAACCCGAATTCTTCATTTTCGACTCCGTGACCTGGCATGCTGACATGGCTGGCTGCGCGGTCAAAATCAACTCCGAAGAAGCTGCCTGGTCTTCTGGCGAGCAGACCGAAGCCGGTAACATCGGCCACCGCCCCAAAGTCAAGGGCGGCTACTTCCCCGTTCCGCCGGTCGATTCCTTGCAAGATGTGCGCTCCGCCATGTGCTTGGCGCTGGAAGAAATGGGCGTTCCGGTTGAAGTGCATCACCACGAAGTGGCGACCGCAGGCCAGTGCGAAATCGGCACCAAATTCAGCACCCTGGTGCAGCGCGGTGACTGGACGCAGGTTCTGAAATACGTGGTGCACAACGTTGCTCACCAGTATGGCAAAACCGTGACCTTCATGCCTAAGCCCATCGTCGGCGACAACGGCTCCGGCATGCACGTACATCAATCGATCTGGAAAGACGGTAAAAACCTGTTCGCAGGGAACGGCTACGCTGGCCTGTCCGAAATGGCCTTGTACTACATCGGCGGCGTTATCAAACACGCTAAAGCACTGAACGCCATCACCAACCCTGGTACCAACTCCTACAAGCGTTTAGTTCCGGGCTTTGAAGCGCCAGTGATGCTGGCCTACTCCGCCAAGAACCGTTCCGCTTCGATCCGTATCCCACATGTGGCAAACCCCAAAGGCCGCCGCATCGAAGTGCGTTTCCCGGATCCTTCTGCTAACCCCTACCTGGCCTTCGCCGCCTTGATGATGGCTGGCCTGGACGGCATCCAGAACAAGATTCACCCCGGCGACGCTGCGGACAAGAACTTGTATGACCTGCCACCGGAAGAAGAAGCAAAGATTCCGAAGGTCTGCCACAGCCTGGATATGGCGCTGGAAGCGCTGGACAAAGATCGCGAGTTCCTGACCCGCGGCGGCGTGTTCAGCAACGACTTCCTCGATGCCTACATCGAACTGAAGATGCAGGACGTGACGCGCATGCGCATGACCACGCATCCGGTTGAGTTCGACATGTACTACAGCCTGTAATTTAGGCGCTTGCAAGATTAAAAGGGCGGCTTTAAGCCGCCCTTTTTTTATTCGCGGTTTGCATGAAATTTAGTTTATTTGCTCAAATAGCGCATTGCCAAGCCGATAACACTGACATACACTCGATTTCACTATGAATATTCCGACCTCAACATTCACGCTGCTTTTACTACTAACCTGTGCGCCACTGAACGCGCAGCAGATCTACAAATACGTCGATCCACAAGGCAAAGTCACCTATTCCAGCGAACCGATCAAAGGTGGGAAAAAAGTGGAGTTGCCCCCCATCTCCACAATTAGCTTGCCCAAACCAACCGAGGCGAAAGTCGAACCCAAGCCTGCGCCTATTATAGATAAAGCCCAGCGGAAAAAAGACTTGCAAGACGCCATCGCGAACGAAGAGAAAGCGATTGCCAGCGCCAAAACTAAAGCCCAAGCCAGTGAAGTCACAACCCATGAAAAGAAATTGCTCGAACTCAAAACTGAATTGAGCCACCTGGACGATAAGCCGTGAAATTAAGCCCGATTGTTTTAGTGCTTGCAGCGCTGCATGCCGCACCTGCTGTTGCCGAAATTTACAAGTACGTCGATGAGAATGGCCGCATCACCTATACGAATATCCCCAAAAAAGGCTCGAAGAAGCTTGATCTCGATCCCATTTCTGCAGCCAAAACGCGCAATAGCACCGGGCCAGCAGATTTTCCGAAGGTAGACAACCAAACCCAGAAAAAGCGCGACGATTTGCGTAAGCAAATTCTTCAGGACGAACTGACGAATGAAGAAAAGGCCTTAGTTGATGCACAAAAAGCATTGAAAGAAGGCGAAGCAACGCGCACCGGCGATGAAGCGCGCAACCTCCAAAAATATCTCGACCGTGTTAAAAAACTCAAAGATAACGTAAGCTTGCACGAAAGAAATATTGTTGCCCTGAAAAAAGAGTTGGGCGACTTAAAATAATTCGCGTGCCTTGCTGCGCCTCTCCCCTGTATTGGCCCGCTTATTGCTAAACCTGTAAGGAACCCCGAAGTACTGCACGCAACCGCGCTGCGGACTTTTCGGGAAAGCGACCGGATTGCGTTTGCATGAAACCCCTACCCTCGCTCGGGCTTGAACATCTCTCTACGGCGATTCTAGTACTAGATCGGGATTTTCGCGTGCGCTACGCCAACCCCGCCGCAGAGAATCTATTCGAGTTCAGCAGCAAATCCATCGCCGGCACGCCCATCAACCAATTGTTTCCGGATACCGGTGGCCTGATTGCCGCCACGGAAGCCGCCTTTGCCAGTGGCGCCAGCTACACCGAACATGAAATGACGCTGGCCACAATGGCGCATACCTACCATGTCAGCCTCACCGTCAGTCCGGTGTTCGATATCAGCCAGCAGTTGCTGCTCGAGTTTTACCAAATCGACAAGCACCTGAAGATTGCGCGCGAAGAACGCATGCAATTGCAGCAACAGTACAACCGCGAACTGTTGCGCAATCTCGCGCATGAAATTAAAAATCCCTTGGGTGGTATTCGTGGCGCAGCGCAGTTATTAGAGCACGAACTCCCCAAGCCCAGCTTGCGCGAATATACCCAAGTCATCATCAAAGAAGCGGATCGCTTGCAGTCGCTGATGGATCGTCTGCTCGCGCCCAACCGCATGACCAAGCTCGCGTCAGTGAATGTGCATGAAGTGTTGGAACGCATGCGCAGCTTAATCCTGGCGGAACACCCAGAAGGATTAACCATACGGCGCGACTACGACACGAGCTTGCCGGAACTGATGGCCGACCATGAACAACTAATCCAAATCATCCTCAACATCATGCGTAATGCCGTTCAAGCCATGCAGAGTCAGGGTGAAATTATTTTACGCACACGCATCGCCCGCCATGTCACGCTGGCCAAAAAAACCCATCGCCTAGCACTGGAACTCAAAATCATCGACAACGGCCCCGGTATCCCCGATGACATTCGCGAACAAATTTTTTACCCGCTGGTCACCAGCAAAGCCGAAGGCACCGGACTCGGCTTATCGATTGCACAAACCTACGTCGGGCATCATGGCGGCAGCATCGATTGCGAAAGCCAACCCGGTCGCACCACATTCACGGTGCTGTTTCCCTACAACCATTTATCTCCACATTAAGAAACCATCATGACCAACACACAAGCCATCTGGATCATCGACGACGACCGCTCCATCCGCTGGGTTTTTGAAAAAGCCCTCGCGCGCGAGAACTTAGAATACAAATCTTTCGCCTCTGCTAGAGAGGCACTGGCTGAACTTGAGCATGCCACACCACAAGTCGTGGTCAGCGACATCCGCATGCCTGGTGATTCCGGTCTGGATTTACTGCAAAAGATTAAACAACAACATCCGTCGATTCCTGTCATCATCATGACCGCTTATTCCGATTTGGATTCCGCTGTTGCCGCATTTCAAGGTGGCGCTTTCGAATACCTCGCCAAACCGTTTGATGTCGATCATGCCGTGGAATTAATCCGCCGCGCATTGGATGAAAGCCTGCGCGGGCAAGAATCCAGCGAGATGATCGAAGGCGCACAAGAAATTCTTGGCCAAGCACCGTCGATGCAAGAAGTATTTCGCGCCATTGGCCGTCTAGCGCAATCGCACGCCACGGTGCTCATCAACGGCGAGTCCGGCACCGGCAAGGAATTGGTCGCGCAAGCACTGCACCGCCATAGCCCACGCCGCGACAAACCCTTCATTGCTATCAACACCGCAGCCATCCCCAAAGATTTATTGGAATCGGAACTCTTCGGCCACGAACGCGGCGCCTTCACCGGTGCACAAGCCATGCGCCGCGGCCGCTTCGAGCAAGCCGATGGCGGCACCTTGTTTCTGGATGAGATTGGCGACATGCCACCGGATTTGCAAACTCGCCTGCTGCGCGTGCTATCCGATGGCCAGTTCTATCGCGTCGGCGGACATCAGCCGATCAAAGCCAATGTGCGCGTCATCGCCGCTACCCACCAAAACTTGGAAGATCGCGTCAAACAAGGTTTGTT
>JAHECG010000153.1 GCA_024641855.1 Betaproteobacteria bacterium
GCAGCGTAATCAGGCGCTGCCCTAAAGGCGTCAGGCCGACCATGCGCATACTTTGTGGCGTGACTTCCAAGGCGCCTTGCATCTGCCAGGATTGGCCGTTGAATTCCGCGTCGAGTTGTTGTTGCGCATACACGGTACGGCCCAATGCCGCCGGCGAGAGTAAAGCGACTTGAGGCAACGCGGCTTTTTCTGACGACGTGCAAGCCGTCAAACTCAGCAGCGATAGTAGGGCCCAAGCGCGACGCAGCATCGTTTTCATAAATCTTTCCGCAGCCCGCGCGCCAGCATCCACGACAAGCCGACGCCCAGCAACATGGTCAGGCCGAATGTTTGCAGTGCCGGTGTTTTGCTTAAGGCCAGTAACCCGAAGGACAGCAGCGTGGTCAATGCCGATAGCGATACGCCAACCCAGGCCGCACCATCTTGGCGCCCATGTTCTTCTTGCATGTAAATGCCGTAGTCGATACCAACGCCCAGCACCAATAACAAAGCCAGCACGGTAAATAAATTGACAGGGATGGCGAACCAGCCCAACAAGCCTAAGGTGATGAGGCTCGCTAAAACTGATGGCGCGACTACGCGCAATGCGGCTTGACGATAACGCCAAAGCAGCACGATGAACACCAATAGATAGGCGCCCGCGGCCACCTGCGCCATTTCACGTCGATAGTCCGATAAGAGTTGCGAGAAATCGCTGGCGCGATCGACCCAAGTCACGCCCGCAATTTGTTGTGCGGCAGCGCGTACCGCACGACTACCGGCTTGCCCCTGCAATCCTTGCAGCGCCACTACGCTAACGTATTGCGCACCGATACGCCCTAACCATAAATGCCGCAACGCCGCAGCGGCGGGCGCATCGAGCCAGGATTGCAGCGTCAGCGGTTTGGCGGCGGCGTGTGCTGCGCGCGAGGTTTCCAGCCAAGTTGCGGGTAAATCGATTTGTGCGCCCAACTGATCCAGCCAGCCACCGGGTGCATAGAGGTGTTGCCCCAACAAAGCAGAATCCTGCTGCTGCCGCTGTTGTGACGGCACCCACAAGGATAAGGCTTGATAGGCGCTGAGCAAACCGCGTGCACGCACACCTTCCAGTTCACTGCCTAAGCGTTCCTCAATTTGCAATACTGCTTCGGGCGAGTCCGCATGTACCATTAAAAATTGTGCCGGACTCGCGACGCCCGCCAAATCTGCAACGCGCTGTTGCTGCGCCATGAGTTGTGGCGGCAAACTTTGCAGCAAGCGCACATCGTCATTCACACTCAAACGCGTTAAACCCCAGGCACACGCAACCAACAACAACAGCGCAGCGATGCTACGGCTGTTCCCGCGCCAAGCCATTGTGCGATGCTGCAAAGCTTGCAGCGTGCGTGGTAGCCACGCCTGCCACACCAAGCCATCGCGCGCCAACCACGGCAGCCACAACACGGTCGTCAACCAAGCGGCACTAAGGCCCACTGCGGAAAATAACGCCATTTGCCGCAATCCTGGAAATGCGGGAATCGCCAAGGTGAGGTAGGCCAACACACTCGTCCCCAAGGCCAACACCAAACCTGGCAACAAAATGCGCAAGCGTTGGAAGCGTTGCGCGCGATCGTCTCCACGCCGCGCATGGCACAAGACATGCAAACCGTAATCTACCGACACGCCAACCAAACTGGAACCGAACACCAAGGTCAGCACATGAATGCTGCCGAACACCCAGGCGCACACCGCGATCGCCGCCAGACAACCGATGCCGATCGGCAACAACACCAACAACAACGGCCGCCAGGAGCGAAACGCCGCCAAGATCAACAACACGATGCCGATGGTAGAACCCGCACCGATCATGGAGACTTCGCGCTGCGCTTGCTGCTGCACAGCCGTGGCAAAGATGATCACGCCTGCGTTGAGAAATTCGGCGCTTGGTGCTGCACTCTGCGCCTGCTGTTGCGCCGCCGTTAACGCGGCATGCACACGCTGTTGAACTTGCTGATCGAAGGCGCTACCCGCCACTTCCAGCAATAACGCCACGTAATAGCGTTCGCCATCCACGACCACCAAGCGATCCTGCATCGGTCGCAAGCGCGTTGCCGCACCGCGCTCCTGCTGCCAGGCGGCAAATAATTGAAACGGGTCATCCTGCAGCGGCAAGGCGCCGGGCGTGCCGACTGGGCTATAAATGCCACGTAAAGCTTGGTCGATAAAATGCTGGCGATCCGCAGATTGCAAAGCGCTGCGCTGTGTCGGCGTGAGCAAAAAATCACGATACGGCGCATAGAAGCTTTGCATTTCCTTGGCGCGCGCCGGATCGACTAAATATTCAATATGCGAAAAAGCACCACTCCGCGACAGCGCCGCATGACCGGCATCGGCCGCACGCACCGCGCTGGATAAATCGGCGCCGCCCACCAATACCATCACACGGCGCGCCGCGCTCTCGCCTAAACGCGATTGTGCTTGGCTAACAAGATTGGTATTGGAACGTTCCGACAGCAAAGACAGGATATCGCTATCGACTGCACCGGGTGTCGCCGCCCAGCGCCACACGGCCAGCGCCAGAAACACGGTGACGATTAACCATAGCCAAGAAAAGAAACGATGCTCAATCAAACAGCTTCACCTCTTCTGCGGTCAAGGTACTGTTGACTTGCATGCCTTTAAAGCGGATGTCGGTACGATCGCCATTCGCTTCAAACAATTCCACGCGCTGCACCGTAGCCGTACCTTCTAAGCGAATTTCCTTAAACAATTGCGCCAGCGCTTTCGAAGTCGGTTGCATCACAACGCGCCAGTGCTCACCTTCCACTTTGCCGGTGCTGGAGAAACTTTGTTCCAAGGCGGCAAAATCCCCCGCAAACAAGGCGAACAACACTTGATTGACCGCCTTCACCGCTGGTTCGCGCTCGGCCGACAATTGAAACCGCACTTTGCCGTTTTGCTCTTGGATAATCTCGCGCCGCGTCAATTTCAAAACTTGCGGGAAAGGCTTTAGCGTACGCCACACCACGCCACGATTGCGCGCCACCAAAAAATCGCCGGTGGAAATCAGCGGCCGCTCTAACGCCGTAATTTGTTTTTTCTGCTCAAACTGGCCACGCACCGACT
>JAHECG010000084.1 GCA_024641855.1 Betaproteobacteria bacterium
TGAGGTTGATCGAACTCTATATTAGTTCGCTACTTTTATAGCAGCGCAGAACCAAGCTGTATAAAAACCCCATTTTGCGCTGAACGAATTCCCTGAGCAAGGTCGAAGAAACATCGCCGACAACAACAGGTAATTTAAGGATGGCTCGTTACAAAATAGTCGACCGCAGCCCGCGATTTCTGCCCGTGGTACTAGATGCACAGTTGATGAGTGGCAGCTTTGAATATGCCCTGGATTATCTGATCGACCACCAGCTCGATCTGCGCGCCCTAGATCGCCGCTATCGCAACGACGACACTGGCTGTACCGCTTACGACCCCCGCGTCTTACTCAAAATCATCCTACTGGCCTACAGCCGTGGCATGATCAGCAGCCGCTCAATCGAGCGCGCCTGTCGCGAGAATGTTTTGTTCATGGCCATTTCCGGCGATAGCGCACCGCAATTCACCACGCTCGCCAAGTTTGTACGCGAACTGCGCAGCGAGATTGCCGAGCTATTTACACAAGTCCTCATGACCTGTGATGCCCAAGGCTTGATCGGTCGCCAGATGTTCGCCATCGATGGCGTTAAGCTGCCCAGCAATGCCTCCAAGAAGAAGAGCGGTACCCACGCCGAACTCGCCCGCCAAGCCGAACGCATGGAAACCGCCGTGGCGACCATGCTCACCGCCCATCAAAACCGCGATGACATGAAGACAGACGAAGACAGTGCCTGTGACCTAAAACGCCTGGAACAACTCGACAACGAAGCCGCACGCATTCGCACCTTTCTGGCTACGAATAAGGAACGCCGCTCACGCAAAGGCGCGATCCGCAAAAGCAACACCACGGATAATGAATCCGCTAAGATGGCGACGTCCAAAGGCGTAATCCAGGGCTATACTGGCATCGCTGCCGTCGATGCCAGTCACCAGATCATCGTCGCCGCCAATGCCCACGGCTCAGGCAGCGAGCAAGAAGCCTTGCTACCGATGGTCGAACGCACCGATCCGTATCGCACAGCGGATACTCTGATTACCGCCGACGCGGGTTATCACTCCGAAGCCAACCTCAAACAATTGCATCAACAAGGCATTCCGGCGCTGATTGCAGATGGTCAAATGCGTAAGCGCGATCCACGCTTGGCAACACAAGCCAAACACCAAACAAAGCCGCACCCCTTGCACAACAAGCGCCCACCCAAGCCCAAGGCTAAGTTCCGGCCCAAAGACTTCCACTACGACTCAAGTACCCAGACCTGCATTTGCCCGGCAGGTAAATCGCTTTACTCCAACGGTAACCACTGCACCGTGAATGGCCGCACCCATCATAAGTTCCAGGGCAGCCACAGCGCCTGTGGCCCATGTGACTTGCGTAGCCGCTGTTTGCGTCATCCCGATAAAACACCCACACGCCAAGTCTCATTCTTCCATCAGCAACAAGCCTCACCACTGCGCCACACGGAACGCATGAAGCAAGCGATTGATAGCCCCGAAGGGCGCAAGCGTTATGGGCAGAGAATGGCGACGGTGGAGCCGGTATTCGGCAATTTGCGTTACAACAAGAGACTGGATCGCTTTACGTTACGCGGGCAAGCCAAGGTGAACACGCAATGGCATCTATATTGTTTGGTGCACAACATTGAGAAGCTGGCTCATCATGGTTATGGGCAGTAGCTAGAGATAAGAGGGGCATCACGTCCGTGATGCTCAGGCCTGATCAGGCGAATCGAGAGCATTTCCTGAAGTGAAAATCACAAAACCATTTGTGGGTTGAAGCGGCGTCGTTGCGGCGATGAAAAACTGGGCTGAAGAAAATCTAAAAAGGGGTTTTTATACAGCTTGAACGTAAAGGTAACCGGCTCAGGCGAGCGCAGCTTGCCTGAGTCCAGCGACCGAAGGGAGTGAGGTTGAGCGACATGTGTGCGCCCAGCATGGGCGCGATGTAATGGGGTGAAAGTCCCTTGTGGGAGTACCGACATGGATTCGTCATGAACCCATGATAACCACTAGCCGAAGGCAAGGGCAAGTTCGCGAGGACTTGTCTGGAGGAAGCCGGAGCGCAAACGTGCGAGGCGACGAACAGAAACTGCATAGAAGGCCGAGGGCATCGAGGCGAGCTGGCACATGACAGCAAAGCCCACCGGTGCGATGCCTACGGTAAATGCTGCGCTTGTGCGCGGAAACATCGCGTTCTTACCTGGGGAGATCTGATTTGCGTAGCGATGCGGGATTGCAATGTCACTTTCAGAAGGGTCACTGAACGCAAAAGACCCAGGCGTCGCGGCGAGCTGCTGCCGCAGACGAGCGAACACAGCAGCGCACAGTGCAATCCTCACATAGCGCGTCGGCGCGCAAGCGTCGGCGTGACGGATCAGAAGTCAGCAGCGGCCATAGTAGTTTTACCGCGAGGTGAAACGAAGGGCCAAACATAAACAGACAAGGAAGAGCCGTGAACCACTCGAACTCGACAACGAACCCGACCGGGGAAGCCGGGGATCGGCGTGGCCTCACCCAGCCAGCCTTGCACGAAGATCTAATGCAAGCAGTCCTCTCGTCGGCCAATATGCAACAGGCGTGGCGTCGGGTGAAGTCCAATCGTGGCGCACCGGGTATCGACGGCCTGCGTATCGAAGACTTTCCAGCCTACGCCCGCGCCCACTGGCCGGCGATTCGCCAGACCTTGAGCGATGGCCGCTACCAACCCCAACCGGTACGACGGGTCAGCATCCCGAAACCGAGTGGGGGTGAACGGCTGCTGGGTATCCCGACCGTCCTCGATCGGGTGATCCAGCAAGCCATCGCCCAAGTCATGACGCCGCTATTCGACCCGGAATTCTCGGCATCGAGTTACGGCTTCAGACCCAAACGCTCCGCCCACGGCGCAGTCAAGCAAGTACAGTCCGATATTCAGGCCGGCTATCGCATCGCCGTCGATCTCGACTTAGCGAAATTCTTCGACAACGTCGACCACGACATCCTGATGGCCCGCGTGGCTCGCAAGATACGCGACCCGCGATTGCTAGCCCTCATCGGTCGTTACCTGCGGGCGGGCGTATTGATCCATGACCGCATACAACCCAGTGAGTTGGGAACGCCACAGGGCGGCCCCCTCTCGCCGTTGCTGGCCAACATCCTGCTCGACGATCTGGATCGTGAACTGACAGGTCGCGGACACCGCTTCGCGCGCTACGCTGACGATCTGCTGGTGCTGGTCAAGAGCGCAAGAGCAGGACATCGCGTCAAGGCCAGCATCACCACGTATCTGGCCCGGCGGCTCAAGCTGCCGGTCAACGAGCAGAAGAGCCAAGTCGTAAAGATCGAGCAGTGCGTGTTTCTCGGTTTCACTTTTAAGAGAGGCAAACTGCGCTGGTCGGATGCTGCGTTCGCCGACTTCAAGCATCGCCTCAAGGAGCTCACGGGGCATAGCTGGGGAGTCTCGATGCCATACCGGCTCGACAAGCTCGGTCAGTACCTACGTGGGTGGATGGGCTACTTCGGCATCTCGGAATATTACCGCCCCATTCCGGAGTTGGATGAATGGCTGCGTCGGCGGGTGCGCATGTGTTACTGGAAACAGTGGCGCCTGTGCCGCACGAAGATCCGTCATTTGCTAGCACTGGGGGTGAGCTTGCGTACCGCGATCATTGCAGGCGTCAGCAGCAAGAGCTACTGGCGTCTGTCGCGAACCAAGGCAACGCAAGTTGGGATGTCGAACGATTGGTTGAAGGCGCAAGGTCTGGCGAGTATCCGTGCGCTGTGGATGAAGGCGCAGGGATACGCGTGAGGAATTCGTGTGCGCCCTGTAGATGAACCGCCCGGTGCGGACCCGCATGCCGGGTGGTGTGGGGAGGGCGGGTTAGAAGCCCGTCCTTACCCGATTAGAGCGCATTATCGCCACGTGCGCGCTTCCTTGTAAACAAGCTCAAGATTATGCCCGTTCCAACGATAAAAAAAGATCCCGCTTTCTTTACCGTCGTTTGGCGCGCCTACGACAACTAGAAGCGAACTGTCTAACCGAAATTGAAATGGATTTGGTAATGGATCTTCATGGACAACATGATAGGCATTGAGGCGAATGGTGGTTGGAAAAAACACTTTTCCGTTTCCGGAACTGACAATTGCAAGCTCTTTGCACGCGACACCACATCCCCAAGTAACGATGGTGTATGCACCCGAAAAATTTGGGCCATTGCGCGCACCTGATCGGAGTGCGGTGCGAAAGTGATTAGCTTTCGGATGACTTTTTAGATCAACTTGGGCCGGCTGCTGGTTTAGGCTTGCTAGAGCAGGAAAACTTTCGAATTGCGGCGACGAAGAAGCGCATGGGGTTTGGCCACAAATAACCTGCCCAAAAGCTGGCAACGCAATTGTAGTGATAAGGGCTGTAAAAAGTATGCGAATGTACATGCGCTCTAACGAATAGGATTTTTTGCGTCGTGCGACAGCATGGCGTAAAAAATCTGTTGGACTGAAGCGCTGGATTGGAACCACTGCGCTATGGAAATTGAATGCTTCCAATGCGGGGTGGCACGAGTCAATGTCCTGCTGGGATGAGTTTGGTTGAACATATTTTGAATGTTGTCCCTGGCAAATGACGGGCGATGTGCTTGCAATCCACTATGGCACAGGCATTTTTAGGGGTCAACTCCGACAAGCCCGCAGCGCCACCCGCGAGCGGTGGTTGGCCGACCGGCAGCTGGCGTAATCTGGTATTGCCATGATCGTTCATGGCGGGCTGCGCGATCTGGGGTAAAGGGTTTGTATCAGACGCAGCCCTTGCTCCCCGCAATGCGGGCAGTGCGTGAGATCGATGTGGCACACTCGCAGCAAAAAGGCGTCGACCGTTTCCGGTTCTCTTTTGAGTGGTTGCGGTTGATCGAGCAACTGTCGTAGCCGAGCCAACTGCGCACGCTTGCTGCGATTGGCGATCCAGCCGTAGTGACGAATACGCATAAAGCCGGATGGCAGCACGTGCAACAAGAAGCGGCGAATGAATTCGCTCGGCATCAGCGTCATCACCTTGACGACGTTATCCTGCGCGTAGTCGCGCCAGCGAAAGCGCACTGCGGTTTCCGACAGACTCACCAGCCGATGATTGCCGATCGCCACCCGATGCGTATAGCGCCCCAGATAAGCCAGCACCTGGCGCGGTCCGGCGAATGGGCGCTTGGCATACACCACCCAATCGGGTTGCCGCAGTTGGGCCACGAAAGCGGCAAAGGCGCGCGGTGCCTATAACGCCTGCGTGCCAAAAGAAGCAAAAGAAGGGTCAAGTCTTGACATCACGCTTTTTACCGCTCGTCGTTAATGATCTTGCTCACAGTCGAGTAGTGTATACCCGCCGCTTGAGCCGTGGCCGCCATTGTGTATCCAAAGTCTAGACACGCTTTATGGATAGCCGCATCTCGCATCGTTTTATCCGCTAGAACCGCGCGTGTAAAGAGTCGCTTAAGGCTCGGGCGATGCACGAGCCGCTGCTGACGCGGCACCTCTAACACACCACTTTTACCTTCCAGCATGGGGCGCATTTTTTCAATAAAGCTTTCTGAGCCGAGCAGGGTTTGCCCTTTTAAATCAGGCCAAGGTGAGGGAATATTTTTGCCGGCCAATACAAATTCGGCATAGCGGCGTTGTGCGACAGCTTTGCCCTTGGCGAACTGAGAGAGCACCCAATCAGTCGTCAGCCACCCTGGTCGTTCCGCCAGACCAGCGGTAGCAAGATAACTGCTCCACGGGTGTTGGGTGATGGAGCGGACCATTTTTGCCCGCAGGGGGTTCAGCACAATATAGCGCGCCAGTTCTAGCAAATAGGCGTCGTGCTCTACCAAAATCGCCTTAAATCGGCCCTGAAATACATGCCCGACTCTGCCATGCTCACGATTAAAACGCTGAGTATAAACGCCGTTTAATTGACGCATTCCGCGCGATAGATTGGCCTCGGGCGTTTCTATCAGCAAGTGATAGTGGTTATCCATCAGGCAGTACGCGTGACAAATCCAGCCAAAACGATTTATAACTTCGGCTAGTACGGATAAAAAAAGTGTGCGGTCATCATCGGCTAGATAGATATCCTGCTGTGCGTTACCGCGCGCCGTGACATGGTAGAGCGCGTTGGGGTATTCAAGTCGGAGAGGGCGAGCCATGATTGAGCGTAAATTGTAAAAACTGATATGTCAAGACTTGACCCCTTGTTTGTGAACTGACAGGTCGCGGACACCGCTTCGCGCGCTACGCTGACGATCTGCTGGTGCTGGTCAAGAGCGCAAGAGCAGGACATCGCGTCAAGGCCAGCATCACCACGTATCTGGCCCGGCGGCTCAAGCTGCCGGTCAACGAGCAGAAGAGCCAAGTCGTAAAGATCGAGCAGTGCGTGTTTCTCGGTTTCACTTTTAAGAGAGGCAAACTGCGCTGGTCGGATGCTGCGTTCGCCGACTTCAAGCATCGCCTCAAGGAGCTCACGGGGCATAGCTGGGGAGTCTCGATGCCATACCGGCTCGACAAGCTCGGTCAGTACCTACGTGGGTGGATGGGCTACTTCGGCATCTCGGAATATTACCGCCCCATTCCGGAGTTGGATGAATGGCTGCGTCGGCGGGTGCGCATGTGTTACTGGAAACAGTGGCGCCTGTGCCGCACGAAGATCCGTCATTTGCTAGCACTGGGGGTGAGCTTGCGTACCGCGATCATTGCAGGCGTCAGCAGCAAGAGCTACTGGCGTCTGTCGCGAACCAAGGCAACGCAAGTTGGGATGTCGAACGATTGGTTGAAGGCGCAAGGTCTGGCGAGTATCCGTGCGCTGTGGATGAAGGCGCAGGGATACGCGTGAGGAATTCGTGTGCGCCCTGTAGATGAACCGCCCGGTGCGGACCCGCATGCCGGGTGGTGTGGGGAGGGCGGGTTAGAAGCCCGTCCTTACCCGATTAGAGCGCATTATCGCCACGTGCGCGCTTCCTTGTAAACAAGCTCAAGATTATGCCCGTTCCAACGATAAAAAAAGATCCCGCTTTCTTTACCGTCGTTTGGCGCGCCTACGACAACTAGAAGCGAACTGTCTAACCGAAATTGAAATGGATTTGGTAATGGATCTTCATGGACAACATGATAGGCATTGAGGCGAATGGTGGTTGGAAAAAACACTTTTCCGTTTCCGGAACTGACAATTGCAAGCTCTTTGCACGCGACACCACATCCCCAAGTAACGATGGTGTATGCACCCGAAAAATTTGGGCCATTGCGCGCACCTGATCGGAGTGCGGTGCGAAAGTGATTAGCTTTCGGATGACTTTTTAGATCAACTTGGGCCGGCTGCTGGTTTAGGCTTGCTAGAGCAGGAAAACTTTCGAATTGCGGCGACGAAGAAGCGCATGGGGTTTGGCCACAAATAACCTGCCCAAAAGCTGGCAACGCAATTGTAGTGATAAGGGCTGTAAAAAGTATGCGAATGTACATGCGCTCTAACGAATAGGATTTTTTGCGTCGTGCGACAGCATGGCGTAAAAAATCTGTTGGACTGAAGCGCTGGATTGGAACCACTGCGCTATGGAAATTGAATGCTTCCAATGCGGGGTGGCACGAGTCAATGTCCTGCTGGGATGAGTTTGGTTGAACATATTTTGAATGTTGTCCCTGGCAAATGACGGGCGATGTGCTTGCAATCCACTATGGCACAGGCATTTTTAGGGGTCAACTCCGACAAGCCCGCAGCGCCACCCGCGAGCGGTGGTTGGCCGACCGGCAGCTGGCGTAATCTGGTATTGCCATGATCGTTCATGGCGGGCTGCGCGATCTGGGGTAAAGGGTTTGTATCAGACGCAGCCCTTGCTCCCCGCAATGCGGGCAGTGCGTGAGATCGATGTGGCACACTCGCAGCAAAAAGGCGTCGACCGTTTCCGGTTCTCTTTTGAGTGGTTGCGGTTGATCGAGCAACTGTCGTAGCCGAGCCAACTGCGCACGCTTGCTGCGATTGGCGATCCAGCCGTAGTGACGAATACGCATAAAGCCGGATGGCAGCACGTGCAACAAGAAGCGGCGAATGAATTCGCTCGGCATCAGCGTCATCACCTTGACGACGTTATCCTGCGCGTAGTCGCGCCAGCGAAAGCGCACTGCGGTTTCCGACAGACTCACCAGCCGATGATTGCCGATCGCCACCCGATGCGTATAGCGCCCCAGATAAGCCAGCACCTGGCGCGGTCCGGCGAATGGGCGCTTGGCATACACCACCCAATCGGGTTGCCGCAGTTGGGCCACGAAAGCGGCAAAGGCGCGCGGTGCCTATAACGCCTGCGTGCCAAAAGAAGCAAAAGAAGGGTCAAGTCTTGACATCACGCTTTTTACCGCTCGTCGTTAATGATCTTGCTCACAGTCGAGTAGTGTATACCCGCCGCTTGAGCCGTGGCCGCCATTGTGTATCCAAAGTCTAGACACGCTTTATGGATAGCCGCATCTCGCATCGTTTTATCCGCTAGAACCGCGCGTGTAAAGAGTCGCTTAAGGCTCGGGCGATGCACGAGCCGCTGCTGACGCGGCACCTCTAACACACCACTTTTACCTTCCAGCATGGGGCGCATTTTTTCAATAAAGCTTTCTGAGCCGAGCAGGGTTTGCCCTTTTAAATCAGGCCAAGGTGAGGGAATATTTTTGCCGGCCAATACAAATTCGGCATAGCGGCGTTGTGCGACAGCTTTGCCCTTGGCGAACTGAGAGAGCACCCAATCAGTCGTCAGCCACCCTGGTCGTTCCGCCAGACCAGCGGTAGCAAGATAACTGCTCCACGGGTGTTGGGTGATGGAGCGGACCATTTTTGCCCGCAGGGGGTTCAGCACAATATAGCGCGCCAGTTCTAGCAAATAGGCGTCGTGCTCTACCAAAATCGCCTTAAATCGGCCCTGAAATACATGCCCGACTCTGCCATGCTCACGATTAAAACGCTGAGTATAAACGCCGTTTAATTGACGCATTCCGCGCGATAGATTGGCCTCGGGCGTTTCTATCAGCAAGTGATAGTGGTTATCCATCAGGCAGTACGCGTGACAAATCCAGCCAAAACGATTTATAACTTCGGCTAGTACGGATAAAAAAAGTGTGCGGTCATCATCGGCTAGATAGATATCCTGCTGTGCGTTACCGCGCGCCGTGACATGGTAGAGCGCGTTGGGGTATTCAAGTCGGAGAGGGCGAGCCATGATTGAGCGTAAATTGTAAAAACTGATATGTCAAGACTTGACCCCTTGTTTCTCTGAAATACTTTGATGGAAGCCACGGTCATCACATCCGCGGTTTTGTTGGCTAGTTTGGCCGCAATCAGATAGCGGCTCTTACGTTCGACATGAGAGGCAATATGGCCGCCCCCTTTGGCCCCTTCCACGGTATCGCCTTCCCAATCACCAAAGCGTTCTCTTAGATCGACCACGGTTGATCAGGGTCAGGTCTTTACATCACGCTTTTTATCTGGGGCACTTCAAAATGAAAACTACCAATGAAAAAGCGTGATAGCAAGACCTGACCCCTTTCACTTTGTGGAACGATGTGCGCAATCTCCGTGGTAGTTGCTCGACACGTAGGTATAGCGCAGCGATGTCCAGCCTCAACCAGCACAGCGCGTTTGACTTCAGTAGGAACAACATCTCGATTCATGGGATCCTCGACACCAAGGTGGCTACGTAAAGTAGCCGTCCTAATTGACGGGAAATAATACGTCATTCTTGACGTATAAAACTGTAATATTGATTCAAATAGCTTACGCTCAGAACATTTACATATCGGCTGACTACGGGCCAAAGTTTCTTAAAGGAAGTTGTGCGCAAACGCTGAGCCATTCCCGCTTTAAATCCGCAAATTGTATTTCACCTTGCAGAGGTCCAAAGCGTGCTTGCTCGAGCTGTGCGCGTAATATTGGATCGATGTGCAATGCGCTCGGCCAATACTCCAATGTCGTGGCTTGCCAAGGGGCGTCTTGTGTGAGCGCGCGGTATAGGCTGGCGACATCCTGAGCAGCTTGGATGCGAGCGAGCCAAGCGCGTTTTGTCTGTAGTCGGCGCAGCCAAGGTCGCGTCTTGTAGCCAAGCCAGGTTAACAGCAGAACGCCTGAAATGAGCAGCGCAGCAATCATGATTCTCTCGCGCAGCGGATCGCGTACGCTGAACCGTGCAGCGGGAATGGTCAGCGCTTCGATGCGTTGCAGTTTGGGATCGTAATACGCTAAGTGCAGTGCCGGAAAAATTTGCGCATCGTGCTCGGCAACGAAGGTCAACGTGAGGCGCAGCGCATCAATGCCATCGCGGGTGATTGGGGTGACGCTGGGCGCATAGAAGCGCAGGCCGCGCGGCGTATCGTATTGCAATAATTTCAGCGCACCTTCGGCGCTTAAGCCGGGCGCTTGGATGTCCATATTCCACGCCACGGGTTGGCCGGCGATGATCTGTTTGGGTAGGGTCTCGGTGCGCAGGATGGGTTTGCCGATGGGGAGATACAAAGGTAAATAAGCCGGGGCGGCTTGTACGCGGAACGAAACGTCGGGCAGGGGGAAGCGCAGGCGTTGGCCGAATTTATTGGCGTCGAGCATGCCGAAGCGAATACTCAGGCTTTCGCCTTTCAATGGCAGCACGCGCCAACGATAGTCATGCACGATGCTAGTGGCGCCATCGTGTTGCTCTTCACGCATTTGTTCGGGCAAGGCTTGTAAGGTGATGTGCGGTGCGTCGATCTGCCTCGGTATGGCCCAGTTCAGGCTGCCATCGTCGCGGATTTCCAAATGCAGGATGGCCGGTTCGCGTTCCATGGGTACGGATGGCGTGAGCAAGGTGCGCAAGCTGACTGGCGATGGCTGTATCTCTACTGCCAGAGGACGCGAGTGCGCATGGCCTAGCGCCAGGCTGGGTAGAGACAGCTTGCCGCTGTGCAGTGGATAGAGCGTCACATCGAGTACCGATTGCTCGCGGCCATTGCGCGTGCTGCTGGATGAGGCTTGGCTGAAAACCTCGAAATCGTTTTTGAGCGGCGTGAGATCGAGCTCGCTCAAGTTGCTGGTGCTGGTGATACGCAAATTAAGCGGCTCGCCCATGGAGGCGATTTTTTTATCCAGTTCGGCGACGAGTTGCGCGTTGCAAAGCGCAGGCAATAGTAGCGTTAGCAATGCCAAGAGGCATATACCCAGCTTGCGGGGAATTGTTGCACCACAAAACTCCCTCTCCCTGGATGGGAGAGGGTTGGGGATAACCAGCGACTTGCCCGCTTGCGGGCTTCGTCGAATGGCTAGTAGTTCTATCAGAGGGTGCAGTCCTCGCGATGGGCATGCAGCCCCCTCTCCCCCACCCCTCTCCCGCAAGGGGCGAGGGGCTCTTAAGCGCCATTGCATCAAGCGAGTCTGAATTACCATGGGTTCATCCCCGCTGGCGGTTCGCGCGTGGCGTCTTGCTTGAGCACTTCCTTGAACATCAAGGCACGCTTATCGCTCAGTAAGTCGAGTTTCTTCAAAGCGGCACGGCGGTTGGCTTCTAACTCGCTGGCAGTGGCACTCGCTGTCACACCCAAG
>JAHECG010000085.1 GCA_024641855.1 Betaproteobacteria bacterium
ACCAAAACAATCCACCCCAAAACAATAGTGATAGCAGCATCGGCCATAAGGTCAGCACCAACATTTTTGGATGAAGCAGGCTTTTGAAAGCGCGCCCGAGCGCGTCGAGAATATCTTGCATCGGTTTCTCCATCATCTATTCATAGCCAATAGTAGCATCCGTGCAATTTAACCCAGGCGTGAAAATCAGCTCGCGCGTCAACTTTGGCAAGTTTCAATCCACGCCCGCTCAATTGAGCGGGCGATACAAGGCGGGACGTGCGACAAATGCCTTGCCCCCGAAGTTTCAATCCACGCCCGCTCAATTGAGCGGGCGATACGCACCCTTGCGGCGAAATACAACATAGTTCTCGATGTTTCAATCCACGCCCGCTCAATTGAGCGGGCGATACGGTTAGGTTGATGGCGATATTGTTGGAGCATATCGTTTCAATCCACGCCCGCTCAATTGAGCGGGCGATACGACAGGTATGCGCACATCAGAACTCGCCGCGCTCGTTTCAATCCACGCCCGCTCAATTGAGCGGGCGATACCTTAATTGCAGTAACATTTACCTCACTTGGTTTTGTTTCAATCCACGCCCGCTCAATTGAGCGGGCGATACGTAAGCTCATCGATTACATGCTGGCAGCGCGGATGTTTCAATCCACGCCCGCTCAATTGAGCGGGCGATACGAAGCGACAAGTCCGAGCGAGGTACGAGCGATGTTGTTTCAATCCACGCCCGCTCAATTGAGCGGGCGATACTCCTGAACCAGGATCGCTTGCCACTAAGATAACAGGTTTCAATCCACGCCCGCTCAATTGAGCGGGCGATACGTGCCAAGACACCATTGACGAATGGGTACGCGAGTTTCAATCCACGCCCGCTCAATTGAGCGGGCGATACCAGACGATGAATGCATGAATCTAAGTGGTAACTTGTTTCAATCCACGCCCGCTCAATTGAGCGGGCGATACGCACCGCTGCGTGTAGCTAAGAACACTTGGCCGGTTTCAATCCACGCCCGCTCAATTGAGCGGGCGATACCATGAGCAACGCAAAGCCGTCGCCGATTTTATTTTGTTTCAATCCACGCCCGCTCAATTGAGCGGGCGATACGCCCGGTGTGGTCAACGCTGAAGTTGCGATACTCAGTGTTTCAATCCACGCCCGCTCAATTGAGCGGGCGATACGCCTGGGTGAGTCGGGGAAGGTGGCGGAATAGTCGTTTCAATCCACGCCCGCTCAATTGAGCGGGCGATACTTGGCCGAGTTCATCCATTCCGCCTTGACCGCCTCGTTTCAATCCACGCCCGCTCAATTGAGCGGGCGATACGCTCAGCCCGCTGGATAAGGTGATCGCATGAAAGTTTCAATCCACGCCCGCTCAATTGAGCGGGCGATACCAATCTCGGTGGCAGCTTCCTCCGCTATTGTTTGGTTTCAATCCACGCCCGCTCAATTGAGCGGGCGATACGCTTCCAGCAGTCGGAGCAGCGGCAAAAGTATCTGGTTTCAATCCACGCCCGCTCAATTGAGCGGGCGATACTATGGGATGCCGCCGATGCAGGCCAAATCGCGATGTTTCAATCCACGCCCGCTCAATTGAGCGGGCGATACGCCAATACAGCACCGCATATATTGCAACCATAGTGTTTCAATCCACGCCCGCTCAATTGAGCGGGCGATACGCTCAGTGATGAGCTTTTGGTAAGCGTGCGGCTTGTTTCAATCCACGCCCGCTCAATTGAGCGGGCGATACGGCCGCCGGTAAATTGAAAATGCGGAAACTCGGTGTTTCAATCCACGCCCGCTCAATTGAGCGGGCGATACACCGGCTTGGCGCGAAGCGACAAGTCCGAGCGAGGTTTCAATCCACGCCCGCTCAATTGAGCGGGCGATACTTAATATTCAAGGCTTAATGGCCGTTGCGTACTGTTTCAATCCACGCCCGCTCAATTGAGCGGGCGATACCCCTTCGCTATCTGCTCGAAACCCGACCGATTTTTGTTTCAATCCACGCCCGCTCAATTGAGCGGGCGATACGCAAGTCTCGCCGCGCACTTGGCGCCGATGGAAAGTTTCAATCCACGCCCGCTCAATTGAGCGGGCGATACGCTTCAAGGTTACGCCATAAAAGCAGACAGGGAGGTTTCAATCCACGCCCGCTCAATTGAGCGGGCGATACTATTGTTTTCCGCGCCGGGGTCACTGGTTAAAGTGTTTCAATCCACGCCCGCTCAATTGAGCGGGCGATACGTCTAACTCTGAGGTAAGGGGCTGCCCGCACAACGTTTCAATCCACGCCCGCTCAATTGAGCGGGCGATACCCCTGATCCGTATCGATTCGCCCCAACACCAGCGGGTTTCAATCCACGCCCGCTCAATTGAGCGGGCGATACCAATGCCGGGTTCGGCGCCTGGCGTAACCACAGGAGTTTCAATCCACGCCCGCTCAATTGAGCGGGCGATACTTTACGATCTGCAGCAGGCCGGCGCCGAGCTGATGTTTCAATCCACGCCCGCTCAATTGAGCGGGCGATACCTTGGCTACCTCCATCACGTCACCGTCAGTTACCAGTTTCAATCCACGCCCGCTCAATTGAGCGGGCGATACACGCCCTGCGTCACAGCTTTGCCACCCACCTGTTGGTTTCAATCCACGCCCGCTCAATTGAGCGGGCGATACTCCACTCACGCAACATAATGCTACGCAAAAGGATTTCTGTATTTTCCCGCGAACCTACTCCTGAACGCCACTTCTTTTGGTTCTTGAGTTTGACTTTCCGTAAAAATATTTTATTGATCATCGCGTTAACACCTGCGCGAAAGTCCCGCATATTGGTCGCTGATGGAGGTTCGCGCGATTAAGCAATGAGTGGGCCATCAAAATCTACTGAGCGAAAGCAGCCATGTTGTTTTACTCGCACTTCCACCGGCTCAGTAATGCGGTAGAAGCGCAAATTATCTTTTGCCGCA
The DNA here is from genome assembly GCA_024641855.1 of Betaproteobacteria bacterium. Lineage (GTDB taxonomy): Bacteria > Pseudomonadota > Gammaproteobacteria > Burkholderiales > Thiobacteraceae > RBG-16-58-11. The sequence continues at coordinate 2,964 of JAHECG010000085.1, forward strand.
TCAATTTCGGCGAGTAGCATACGCTCCAATTCTTCGAACTGCATTTCATTGACGGTACATTCAAATACGGATTTCTGTACGCGCTGCCCCATTCGCTCGCAGGCTTTTGCAACTCGCCGTAGGCGCTTTCTACCGGCTGCCGTTTCGGTGGAAACATCGTAGGTTACGATAATTAACATTTTCCCTCTCCCCTGCCCCTCTCCCGCCTGCGGGCGAGGGGCACAATATCTATTTAGCCAAATACGGTAGATAGCCTTCCATCTCGCCCCGGATGGTGCGTGCAATGAAACGCGCTTGAATGAAGGGGAGCAGGCCAATGGGAATTTTACTTTCCGTAAGCGGATGCATGATTTCTTCCTGTTTGCGTTCCTGCCACGCGGTGACGACAGCGCGACGGCCTTTGTCGTTGAGCATCACCGCACCGCCTTCGCGTTCGTCGAAATCGGCAGCGTTTATTTGTCCACGATTGATCAGGGTAAGCGCTAATCGATCAGCCACTATTGCGCGGAACTCTTCCTGCAAATCCAATGCAAGCGCTGCGCGGCCTGGGCGTACAGCATGGAGAAAACCCAGTTGCGCATCCAACCCGGCAGCTTCACAAGCGGAACGACAATCGTTCATCAGCATGGCATAGAGGAAGGATAGTAAGGCGTTAAAACGATCCAGTGGTGGTCGGCGGGTTCGGCCATTGAGCGTAAACGATGTCCGCGCCTGGTCTTTGACAATGAGATTGAGCGCAGTGAAATATCCACGCGCGGCCTCGCCTTCCACACCTCGCAACTCGTCCAAATTACAGGCACCAGCCGCAGCGCGTAGCGAAGCAGAAAGATTGTCGGCGGTACGAGTGAGCGTTGCGGCTTCCTCCGGGTCGGCGGCTTCCCGTGCGCCGCGTTGCAGATTGACGCGGCTGTTTTTAAGTTTTCCCGCCACCACGGCTCGCGCGAGTTCCAAAGTAAATTCCGGCTCCAAGGCTTTGCTGTGATGCGCCTGGCGCAATAGGATATTGCCAGAGACCGGGCCTTCGAGCCGCGCCTTGAAACGGCCTGAGTCGTCCAGCAGTACCAGCGATTTTCCTTCATCCGCCAAGCGGTGCATGAGAGCGGGCGAGACCATGACATTGCCGAAACAGACCAGCCCACCCAAGTGATGCAGCGGCACCTGAAGTTTTTTCTCGTGCTCCACGTCGATACGCAAAGTGGAATTTTCCAGATGCGCGTAGGCCTGGGGCGTCATGACGTAGAGGGTGTTCTGAATAGTGTGCACCGCTACTCCTCCGGGTTGAACAAGCTTTGTCGCTGTTGATGTTGTTTAGCCTGCGCCGCCAGCGCCTCCGGCTGGCAAATCTCTTTCAGAGAACACTCGCGGCAGCGCGCATCGTTCACCGGTGGCGGGAGCTTGCCCGAAGTCAGCATGGCGCGAATCGCTGCGGCAGTTTCTTCGACCAGTTTTTTAAGCTCGGGAGTAATTGCCACCTCCCGCCGCCGGTGGCTAGTGGCGTGAAAAATCGCGCCTTTGGGTACGGGGCGGTTCAGCATTTCTTCCAGGCAAATGGCTTGCGCGGCGAGTTGAATGTCGTCGTGCAACTTCTGCCGCTTGGCGCCATGCTTGAATTCGACGGGGTACACGCTGCCGTCCGGGTGAAACTCAACCAGATCGGCCTTGCCGATCAGGTTGAGCCGGTCGCACCACACAGGCAAGGCGCGCTCCACCCGCACGCCCGATTTGATTTCGTACCCCGGCGTATCAACCAGATGATGCACCGCCTGCCCGCGCGCCGTGTGGATGTTGTCGGCGAATGCTTGCTCCAAATGAATCAACCCACACTGGCGCGGACAATATATCCAATGTTGCAGGGCGGAAAGCGCTACAGGGACTGTCTCGGTCATGTTAGGAGTGCTACCATTTAGCCTATGTAATCAAATTTGGAGACATGCCATGGCAATGATCTTAGAAGAACTGGAAGAGCAAGCCTTGCACTTATCACCCGAAGAACGCGCCCAACTAATCCACCGCCTCATTGTCAGCCTTGAAGGCACACCCGAGGACACACCGGAAGCCATCGCCCAAGCTTGGGACGAAGAGATTGCCCGGCGTGTGGCGGATATAGATGCAGGCCGCACGCAGTGGATTCCCGCCGAAGAGGTTTTCAAGGAAATTGATGCGCTGATCGCTGCACGATCCCGATGAATGTTTCGTTCAATCCAGCGGCGAAACAGGAATTTGCAGAAGCGGCTGGCTGGTACGCCGAAAAAGCTGGGGAGCGCCGCGCAACCAACTTCAGGAACGAAGTCATGCATAGTCTGAAGCTGATTGTAGAACATCCAAATCTGGGATCGCCCACAGCAGGGAATACACGCAGCCTTGTCGTTCATCGCTACCCGTACTCCGTCATTTATCGCATCGAAGAAAACAACTTGCGCGTTCTTGCCATCGCCAATCAAAGCCGCCGACCAGGGTATTGGGCCGGAAGGCGTTAGGCATTCAAGCTTTTCATAGCAGCGTCACGCCGGATGGTAAGTTCGCTTTATCTACCGTCACTTCGTAATCGTCGAAGCTGCGCGGAACGTTCACCCCTTCCTTGAGTTTCGGCTGAATGCGCTCGAACAAGGTGTGCGCAGGAGCATTGCCAAGTTCCGAATCGTGTTTGAACACATACAGCCCGCGCGTAGTCATTTCGCCGCGCGCGGCGGAGCGGTCATGCTCGAACATCTGCGTCAGAGCTTGCCAAAGCAATCCTAAGTCATCTTCGGAAAAGCCGGTCTGCTTGGCGAGAAAGCTGGAAACGAAGCCATGCGCCATGTAGAGGCCGTAGGGGACGGTGTGTTTGCGGCCCATGGTGCGGTTGTCGCCCTCCTGTTTTTCTGCCTCCGCTTCGGTGGCAACGGCCATGCGAGTGATGGAATGCTCCTGCGCAATAACAGGATCAATTGAGCGGGCGAAAGTAAGTTGCACAGGGCCGCGCACTTGACCACAATTAATGCCGGTGGACATGACCGCGCCGAAGGTGCGCACATCAAAGAAATTCCGACACATCCATTGACGCGCATCATCCACGGCATCGCCGCCTTTGCGTTTCTTGTCGTCACCCGTGAGTAGTTCCTCGCGTCCAATGCCCACATAGGCTCGTTTGTGTTGATTGTTGAGGATGGCCTTTTCCTTCACATAAATTTCATAGGGAGGCTGTTCACCTTTCGCCATACCAACAAAGTTGCGTACCTTTCGCTTAAGAGAAACATCGGTCACCAGCCCGTGACCGGTTTCCGCATCCAAACGTGGCAAGTTGCCTGCATCCGGGTCGCCGTTGGGGTTGCCGTCTTTCACGTCGAACAACAGCACGAAGTCATAACGATTGGTCAGGCTCATTTCGATTCCTCTTGATTATTGGTGGTTGTGGTTTCAGATTTTGTGAAAAAGGCTTGGCGTTGGTGGTAGTAGCCCAGAGCGAAGCGGCCTTGGTCGGGCAAGGCAAGAATGCGGGGAAAGTCCTCCAAGCCGCCCATGATCTCGCCGACGAGCCGTTCCATCTGCACCGCACGGCCCTTGGGCAACTTGCCAAGATGATGGTTATGCAGTCGCAGCAAAGTAGTGAACACCGCGACGGGTGTGCTGGACGCCGCACTGTAGTAACGATCACGGATGGTGGCATTGAGACCGGGACTCGCCTCTTCTTGAATTTTTTCAAGGGTAGCGAAAAGTCGCCCCAGCGAATATGCGGGCTGCGTGTTGGACGGGTCGAGCATGATCTGAAACTCCTTCTCGGGATTGGTTGCAGTTTTGTTGGCACGGCGTATCAAACGATTCAGCGAAGCTTTGATGACGGCGGCGCGAGCGTATGTTGGTTTCTGCTCCGCCCGGCAGCGTTGCACTGCCAAAGTGAGTAGTGGCCTAGGGTAAGGCAGGTCTTCCAGAATGGCCCGCATGACCTCGCCGCCCAGATTGGGTGGGATATTGTCTGCTTTGCCTTGCACCGCTAATGCGGTGAGCAGCCGAAACAGCGACAAGTGTTCCGGATCGTGCGGGGCACGATCGATTTTGATGTCGTCGAAATGGCGGGCGATGCGCTGAGCCAGTTCGTGCGCCGACGCCGTTTCCCAGAAGCGAATTGCGATGCGGGCGGCGTTGGGTGCAAGCCCCAGAACATGGAAGCGCGTGTCGGCTCCGCCGCGCGCGAACTTACCGGATTGAACGGCCTGATACAGCACCTTCAACGCATCCGTACCTCGATTGGGATCATCCTTGGGCGGTTCCCCAAACAGATCGGGCAGCGCGGTTTCCAGATCGTGAGGCTGTTCCGCCCAGAACACGGTGGAGGCGTCGCCGACTTGTATACGCTGACGGGAATCGCGCGCCAGCAAGTGGTTGAGTGCGGTGGTATAGGCGAAGACGGCAGGCTTCCCCAATGGGGCATTCGCACCTTGTGCCTTGCCGTAAGAGTTGAACGCATCCAAATTGAAAGAGACGATGTTCGCCCCAGAAGTTTGCGCGCCCCACACACCCTTGATGGCGGGATGCAGACGTTCAATCGCGGCGGCGTTTCCACTCACGAGACAAATACCGTCAGGCGTTGCGTCACCTATCGTCAGCGCTGTTGCGGTCGCCACGGCAGGGCGCTGGCAGACCAGTTCCACATCGCCATGCAGGCGAAAAGTCATAATCGGGTTGACGGCTTGAATATCCGGCCAGATGGGCAAGGCTTCGAGGTGCTTGAGGTCGATGTTGTTGAGAAAAGCGAATATGGCTTTAATGCCTGCGTCCTTGAGCGCATTCTCCGACAGAGCTTCAAGTCGTGCGCGAAATGCGGCATGTTGTTCAGCGACTCGCTCCGGCTTACCCTTTGTGTCCACGCCGAGCACATATTCTGCGGTATCCCACAATAGATTCGCTGCCACGCCGGAGGTCTTCTTCACGCCTTGCGGTACCAGAAAGCGTTGGCCAACTTTTTTCTTACCCTCAAGCGTGCGGGTATCCACCAAGTTGACAAGCCGACCCTCGACATCGATTTCGATAACGAAGGGAATTTCCTTTTCTTCCAGGCCAAAGGCGGGCAACCGATCTTGCGGGTTGGGTGACTGTTGGCAGCGTTGGTAATAGGCATTGAGCGCTTGCAGAATCATCCTCGTACCTCTTCGCTACCCCATGCAGGCACTGCTACCGTGCCGCATTCAAGTCGTGCGCGAAAGAAACGCGGTTGTGGATCGTCGGATTTGCCGAAATTCAGGTCATGCAGCATGAAACCCAGTTCGCGAGTTTCTTCGATAGGAGAAGGTTCGGCTGCAGGGTCTGTTACCAACCGAAAATTCGCAGCAAACTCGCGGCAGCCGAGATAGGGTTGGTTGACGCATTGACCACGGCTGGCGCGGCGCTCGAACATTTCGTAATACTTGTTGGCGTGCGCGCCGGAATCGCGTTCGGGGAAAAATTCCAGATCGGCATGGACACGATAAGCCACATCGCGGAGAAACAGCCCTGCGCGCTGCTGTCGGTCGTCTTCGATATTGAGGCCGAGAATGCCCGTGCCGTTTTTCATAGCGGTTTCCACGTTGCGGGTGGATACCACGCTGGCGACTTCATTGCGGCGCAAGTTGATCCAGCGGATGGGCTTGAGGACTTCGATTTTGCGGATATGCCAGCGAATGGCGGGCTTCCACAGAATGGCTTCGAAGCAAGCGCGCGCGGCGGAAGGTGTCATCACGTCGTAGCTCACACGCTCGACTTTCATTTCCGGGCGCGTGAAACAGGCGAAGTCGCCAGCGAGTTCAAGGCAGTAGGTCTTCATCATCCTCCCTTATACGATGCAACTTGTTAGTTTTGGCGGCAAGCCGTCCGGGTTTAGCCCGAGATCAGGATGATAGAGCCAATCGCTGACTTGAGCGTATAGGCCGGGCATAACTTCGTCTATGTCGCCTTGTGAGAGCAACTTCATGGCTTCCCGCCTATGGATAGTGACGGTGTAACGCTGGAGTTTGCGCATCAGCCAGCGTTCGGGACCATGCTTTCTTAGAGTGTTCAACAATTCGTCCACCTTGTCGTCGCTTCCATCCAAACCGCCATAGCGGACGATGACGGGCGCGCTGTCTTCGTCCTGGATGAGCTTGAATTTATCGGCGGCGGTACGGAAGTTAACGGCTAGGGTTTGACCATCGACCTTGAGCAAGTCTTCGATACTCTGAGCATCCAGATTGCAGGCGTGATAAAGCTTCTCGAAATAGCGGGCGAACAAGTCCCGTTCAAGCGGTTTACTGGTATGAGCATGGAGCACACTTCGGCAGGCGTCCTCACCTTTGCGCAATAAGCCAGGCGGCGCGGCTTGGGGTGGGACGAATACGACGACTTCGCCCTTATCCAATCTCCCCTCGCGGTTGCATCGACCGGCAGCCTGGGCGATGGAGTCCAGCCCGACGAGCGCCCGATAGACCACAGGGAAATCCACATCGACGCCGGCTTCGACTAACTGTGTGCTGACTACGCACGTGGGAATGCCGTTCTTGAGTCGCTCCTTGATTTGCCCGATAGTTTGCGAGCGATGCTCGCCACACATCAGCGCGGAGAGATGCAAGGTTCCTTCCGGCATCCGTTCCCAAAGATCGCGCGCGTCTTTGCGGCGGTTGACGATGGCGAGAGCTGAACCGTGCCGGCTGATTTCACTCGCCAGCGCGTCCCAACTTACGGCGGCGTTCCAGTCGATCGGTAAGCGCACATTGACCCGCTCCAAGGCGCGGTAGAGCGCATCCGGGTCGCTCATGATTTCGCGCACGTTGTCGAGGCCGCGCATATTATTCCGCGCATCGAAATATTCGCGCGTGGCGAGCGCAGGCTGCGTCGCGGTGGAAAGTACGACGGTCACGCCATAATGCTTAGTCAGCAGATTTAGCACATCCAGGATGGGTTGTAAAAATTCTGGCGACAGAAGCTGTGCCTCGTCCAGCACGACAACAGAATCAACGATGTTGTGCAGCTTGCGGCAGCGCGAAGTTTTGGCAGCAAACAATGACTCGAAGAATTGGACATTGGTGGTGACGACAACCGGCGCATCCCAGTTTTCGCAGGCAAGACGACTCTTGCTATTTTCTTTTTCGGCATCGACTTCGGCATTGCTGTGATGCTCGATCACCGCCTCGCCAAATATGGCACGAAAAATATCGGCGGTTTGCTCGATGATACTGGTGTATGGGATGACGTAAATGATGCGACATTTGTTGTAGCGTTTAGCATGTTCAAGTGCAAAAGCCATACTGGAAAGCGTTTTACCGCCACCGGTGGGCACGGTTAACGAGAATAGACCTGGAGTTTCATGTGCTTTCTCACGACACTGCCTCAGAATGTCGGCGCGTAACAGGTTGACCGGCGTGGGATCTGCTGCGGTTATCTTATCCGCCATGAAACGATCAAACTGCTCGAGTAGCTTTTGCACATGCGGCCAATCGCCGCGTCGTGCGGACTTGCCTGCGACCATGTAAGACTCAGTGTCGAGAAAGTCGGCATCCACTAGACACGAGAACAACATACGTATCCATAAGGCGAAACCATCTTTGCCGCCAGGTATCTCGCGTAGGTCGGGCTTGAAAGCACCATGGTCAAGAATCTCGGCGGACGGATATTCGGCCAAGGCTTCATCGAGTTCGTCATGGCTGTCTTGGCTTTCAAGACGTGCATCCAATCCACCAAACCAGTCATATAGTCCGGCATGATGGCCGGCGATGAGATAAGCCAACACGCGCCCTGCCACACCAAACCGTTTGCAAGCCAGCATTGCACCTGCGGTGGAGTGCGGCGCTTTGCCTGCCTCGCCCTGGATATGCGCATCAGCCTCGAAACCGCTGGCCTGTCGAATGTAACGTTGGAATCGTGGTCGGTATTTACCTAAGTCGTGCCATAGCCCTGCGAGATGAGCCCAATCCGCGCCCTTGAATCGGCTGGCATTTTGCGCTGCCAATCCCGCCACTGCCCGCAGATGGTCAGCGAGATCATGCGGATCGCGCCACGCGCCATCAGTATCCTTTGCAGCATGAGCAATAGGCCGGAACTCACTCATAGGCAACCAATGCACTTGTTTCTTCTTGTTGTTGAACCATCGCCACCCCTTACCCACTATTTCTTATTTTTGCTAAACACCACCAACGCTCAGCTTACTCCGAGACTGGGTCAGCTGTCGCCACTTGAAGCATCACGCTCAACCGTAATCATGCAAATAGCAAGATGAGTTGAAATGATGGGCTGGGGATGATTATCCACACTCACTAGCTCATAGGGTGAGCTAGTGCTTTGATGTTCACAGTGGGGGGGGGATTTCCGTTTTAGCTCGGCTAACCAGGAAGGACGTGCCGCCATTACCCCTTCACGCACACCAACGGTGTCAGCTTCGCGACCTTGTGCGTCAAGCCTGCATGGTCGGCAGCATCGACCACGGCAGAGACATCTTTGTAGGCCCCGGGCGCTTCTTCTGCCACACCGCGTAGGGAAGGGCTACGC
>JAHECG010000154.1 GCA_024641855.1 Betaproteobacteria bacterium
TGAAGCGCGCCATGACTTTTTTGCTCCGTATGACGATACGACAACGTCATTATCGCATGCGGGGCGGAATTTTGCAGGAGTTTTTGCGGGGATTGGGGGTTTTTCTACAGCGTCAACGTTGGAGTTAACCGGCTGGCTGCGAGCGCAGCTTGCAGCCAGTCCGAGCGACGCGAAGCGGCGCGGTGTTGAACGAAATGTTATGTGGCATTTCTCTGCGCCTCGCGAATGATCTGGTAAATCTGCTTGGGGTTTTCGATGGCATCAAGCCGAGGCCCGGTGAACTGCTCCATGCCGGGCCATGATATTCCGCCGAACCATGCCGCGAACGGAAATGAGTTACCAAAAGATATTGACCCGGTGTTATCTCGCGACTCTGTTAGCGAAACATCAGAGAGAGAACGGAGAGCTAAAGATTTTATTTTTTGTTTGAATAGCCCAGAAACGATCACTACTCGCTCAGATGTAACACCGTAGAATGTGTTTTTCCTTTGTTTTGCTTCGGCGTAGAAGCGGCCGAATATGAGGTGCAAGCCAAGTGCAACGAAAGGAATGCCAAACAGAGCGAAGAACGCCGGAGCACCTTGCGTAAGGACGGAGTACTCCCAGAAGAAAGCGAAGCCACCCCACAACAAACTGAAAGGAATCATGAAGGCATCGGAGCCACGAAATATCAGACCTTGTTTTGGCTGGCCTGACCAAAGAATCTTTTCGAGCGGGTCAAGGTGCTTCTGGATTTCAAGAGTTGCGTTGGTGTTCATGGTCTCCCCAATGACACATAACAGTTATTCAAGAGACCGCCAGCGGTCCGGACATTTTTTAATATAGAGACAGGCATTTTAATGTAACATCCCAATGATTATTATAATTATTTCCAGTGCTCCGTCCGGTTATTACATTATGGAAAAGGAGACCGGCGGCGTTCTGAATTATGCTCCTGTTTTTTTCTTTTTCAACTACTAGGAGCTAAGCTTATGGGGTCAACCTACCCCCCCTCGCCTGCTAGACCAGGTTTCTATCGTTTGCCGTCGCCGTCATCTCAGCCCACGTACCGAAGATAGTTACCGCTACTGGATTAAACAGTTCATCTATTTCCACAACAAGCGCCACCCCAACACCATGGGTGGCCCTGACGTTGAAGCCTTTCTGAATTATCTCGCAGTCGAACGCCATGTTGCAGCGTCGACCCAAACCCAAGCCCTGAATGCGTTGGTCTTTCTCTATGGCTCTGTTCTCCAGCAGCCGCTGGGTGAAATGGCCAACCTCAAGCGCGTACAACAGCGTCACAGAGTTCCGGTCGTGCTCAGTCGGGACGAAGTAAAAGCCATTTTGGGGCAAATGACTGGCGTTACGCGCTTGATGGCGGAACTGATGTATGGCGCAGGTTTGAGAGTAGGTGAATGCGTGACGTTACGGGTCAAGGACATCGATTTCTCCTCAGCGGTGTTAAACATCCGTGCTGGGAAAGGTGGCAAAGACCGCACGACATTGCTGCCTGCGCTATTACATACACCTTTAAAGTAACATTTGCTGACAGTAGCCGAGCAGCACAAGCAAGACCTTTCTCATGGTGCGGGGCTCGCGCCCATGCCTAGTGCGCTCGCACGCAAGTACCCCTCAGCGTCAACATCGCTGGCTTGGCAGTTTGTCTTCCCCTCGGCGGTGCTACGTCCTTGGGGCGAAAACGGTCTACTGGCGCGATGGCATACATCAGATTCAACGGTGCAGCGGGCATTTCGCGCTGCCAGGATATTGGCGGAGGTTCATAAACATGCCAGCGTGCATACGCTGCGGCATTCATTTGCCACGCACTTGCTCGCTTCAGGAACGGATATTCGAACGATTCAATTGTTGCTGGGGCATCGAAGTTTGCAAACGACGATGATGTATACCCATGTGATCGAGGTGACGCGTAAGGTGCCCAGCCCGTTCGATACGTTGTGAACTTGGGAAATGGGGCAAAAGGGGGCGTGGTTATTCTTCTTCCAAGTCATTCAAATCGCGATGCCCCTCGATGAGGGGGTGCAGCTTTTCACGAAGCGATGGATCGAGAGACTCTTCGTCGAGAATGCCCACCGCGACGGCTCTTGCAACAGCCAGAGGGGGCGGAAGCATGGCGTAGATTTTGTAGAGTTCGCGGGAAATTCCGTTGTGGAATTGGTGGATTTCTTCGGAAAGGTCCATGGCGCTGATGCCGTCGTCAGCCCAAATACAAAAGCGCTCGAATAGTTCATCCAGCGCATTTGTTAACTCTGCTTCCCAAGCTTCACTTGCCAGTTGCCGAAGCTTGGACTTTTCTCCTCGATTGAATTCTGTGGCCATAAGTTAGAATTGAATCTATACCCTTGTGACTGATGCTTAATTTTAACGCAACCGCCTTCTGATTCCAGTGCGAATCTTTATGCTGAGAACAGGTGAAAATGTTTAGCAATGCAGCGGCTTTAAGGTGCGGAGCAGACATTTCGCGAGCCGATCCCGGCTGTCGTAAATGGATAGAAAGCGCCTACCCCCTATTTTTAGAAGCGCATTCCCGAATGGCCGCTTGCTGGAAGTTGCTATCGGCCGCTTTGGCCGAATTAGAGACCTTCAAATCCACCAAATCACGCCGATTTTGCGCATCAATCAAACCTACGCAGCGGCCCTATCAACTCATCCAGCGATGGGCAGCGCACTGCCCATCTTCCGAACAAAACAAACCTTACTCGATGCCCTGACTGAGCAACCAACGCTCTACATCCAGCGCCGCCATACAACCAGTACCGGCTGAGGTGATTGCCTGACGGTAATACGGATCCATCACATCGCCTGCGGCGAAGATGCCGTCGACGCTGGTATTGGTGCGGAATGGTGTGGTGGCGACGACATAGCCATGTGGATTAAGCTCGACGACGTCTTTAAGAAAATCCGTGTTGGGCTTGTGGCCGACTGCGACGAATAAACCTTTAACCTGCATCGTCGATTCGGTGTTTTGTACCAAGTCTTTCACGCGCAACCCTTCGACCTGTTTATCGCCCAGCA
>JAHECG010000086.1 GCA_024641855.1 Betaproteobacteria bacterium
TATGGCGGCAAAGAGAACATCGGCGCCATCGAATTTCTGCGGCATTTAAACGAGACGATTTACCGCGACCACCCGGACACGCAAGTCATCGCCGAAGAATCGACTTCATGGCCGATGGTGTCGCGCCCGGTATATCTCGGTGGCTTGGGCTTCGGCATGAAATGGAATATGGGGTGGATGCACGACACCCTGGCTTATTTTTCCAAAGACCCGATGTTCCGCAAGTACCAGCACGATCAACTCACCTTCAGCATTTGGTATGCCTTCGCAGAAAATTTTGTGCTGCCCTTGTCGCATGACGAAGTGGTGCACGGCAAAGGCTCGATGATCGGCAAAATGCCCGGTGACGAATGGCAGCGCTTCGCCAATCTACGCGCCTTGTATGGCTATATGTATGGCCATCCCGGCAAGAAGCTGCTGTTCATGGGCGGCGAATTTGCGCAAACGCGCGAGTGGAATCACGACACCAGCCTGGATTGGCACTTGTTGCAACACGCACCGCACCAAGGCATGCATAATTGGGTCCGCGATCTCAACCATGTCTATCGCAAAGAACCCGCGCTGTACGAATTAGACTTCAGCAATGACGGCTTTGAGTGGATCGATACGCATCACTGGGAAGAAAGCATCTTGAGTTTCCTACGCAAGAGCAAGGATGGCAATGAAATGATCCTGGTCGCTTGCAACTTCACCCCGGTGCCGCGCCCGAATTATCGTGCCGGCGTGCCGCGCGGTGGCAGGTGGCAAGAGCTGTTGAATAGCGACGCGCCTTTATACGGCGGCAGCGGTCAAGGAAATATGGGCGGGCTTGAAGCCTCGCCGGTCGGTGCGCACGGTCGCCCCCATTCCATCACCCTGACCTTGCCACCGATGAGTGTTCTATTCTTGAAGAACACCCAAGCAAACGCGTGACCGCAGCGAATAAGGAACAACTAAAAATGTCAGCAAACAACCTGGAAGATGGACGTAAACGCGTCGTCATCGAAAGCGTGCAACCGGAAGTCGATGCCGGCCGTTTTGCCGTTAAGCGCACCATCGGCGAACAAGTCGTCGTCGAAGCGGATGCCTTTACCGACGGCCACGATGCCGTGGTGTGCATGTTGCGCCATCGCAAACTGGGCACCACCGATTGGCACAACACCGCCATGGCCGCATTGGGCAACGACCGCTGGCGCGCCAGCTTCAACGTCACCGAACAAGGGCGCTATGAATATACCGTCGTGGCGTGGATCGACCACTTCCTCTCCTGGCAACGCGAGTTGGTGCGGCGGGTGCAAGTGGAAGACATTCAAATCGCCTTGCTGACCGGCGCAGAATTGATTGAGCATGCCGCACAGCGCGCCAGCGGAGAAGACGCTAAACAACTGAAAACCTGGGCAGCGCAATTGCGCGACAACACCGACCTGGCCACGCGTCGCACGCTCGGCTTGGACGAAACGGTATTGCGCGTCATGGTGCGCCATACCGATCTCAGCCTCGCCACCCAATACCCGCGCCTGCTGCATGTCGTGGTCGATCGTGAACGCGCCCGCTTCAGCGCTTGGTATGAATTATTTCCTCGCTCCTGCGGCAGCGATGGTCAGCGTCATGGCACTTTCGACGATTGCATCGCGCGCCTACCCTATATCGCTGAAATGGGCTTCGATGTGTTGTACCTGCCGCCGATTCATCCCATCGGCCGCATCAAACGCAAAGGGCCAAACAATACCTTGGTCGCCGGTGAAAACGATCCCGGTAGCCCCTGGGCGATCGGTGCGGCCGAGGGCGGGCACAAATCCATTCTGCCGGCGCTAGGCTCGCAGGAAGACTTCAAGCGTCTCGTCAGTGCTGCGCAGCAACACGGCATGGAGCTGGCCATGGATATCGCCTTCCAATGCGCGCCGGATCATCCCTATGTCGCCGAGCATCCAGAATGGTTTCGTTCGCGCCCCGATGGCTCCGTGCAATACGCGGAGAACCCACCGAAGAAATATGAGGACATCTACCCGTTCAATTTCGATAGCGCGCACTGGCAGGAACTATGGCAAGAGTTGAAGAGCATTTTCGATTTCTGGGTGTCTCAGGGCGTGAAAGTTTTCCGCGTCGATAACCCACACACCAAACCCTTCGGCTTATGGGAATGGATCATCAGCAGCGTCAAACAGGATCATCCGGATGTGTTGTTTTTGGCGGAAGCGTTTACGCGCCCGCGCGTGACGCACCGCTTGGCTAAGGTGGGCTTTACCCAATCGTATAATTATTTCCCTTGGCGCAATACCAAGCCGCAGCTCACTGAATACTTGATCGAACTGACCAAAGGCGAAGGCCGCGAATATTTCCGCCCGAATTTGTGGCCCAACACGCCGGACATTCTGACCGAGTATTTACAGTTTGGCGGACGCCCCGCCTTCATGACACGCCTCGTGTTGGCGGCGACCATGGGTGCGAGTTACGGTATCTACGGACCCTCGTTTGAGCTGGCAGATAATGCCCCACGCGAACATGGCTCTGAGGAATATCTGCACTCAGAAAAATACCAACTGCGCGCTTGGAATCTCAATCAAGATGACAGCCTCAAAGATTTCATCGCCCGCATCAATCGCATTCGCCGCGAGAATCCCGCCTTGCAACAGGACTGGAACTTGCAGTTTCACACCATCAATAACCATGAGCTCATCAGCTACAGTAAAACCAGCCCGGATTTAAGCGACGTGATTCTGGTCGTGGTTAATCTCGACCCGCATCACAATCAGTCCGGTTGGATTGAGTTGGACTTGCCGGCCTTGGGCATCGACCCCCAGCGCCCTTACCAGGTGCACGACATGCTGTCCGATGCGCGCTATCTGTGGCACGGCCCGCGCAATTTCGTTGAACTCAATCCCGCAGAAAGCCCAGCACATATCTTCCGTCTGCGGCGCCAAGTGCGGACTGAGCACGACTTCGACTATTACTTTTAAGTTTGCCCTGCCTGGAAATTTTTCATGAATTTGTTTGAATTCGCTATCGCGGATAGCACTGACGTGCTTTCGCAATTGATCGCGCCGACACCATCTGCCACACAGTGGCGTGAACAATTGTTGCGTGATGCCGTGCCAGGCTTCCTCGCCCAGCAACGTTGGTATGGTGCCAAAGGCCAACAGATCGAACGCATCCAATTCGACCAGTTGCACTGCTGGACAGCCGAGGACCAAACCTGGTTGCTGGCCATACTCGAAGTCCGCCTGGAGCAAGGTGTCACGCATGCATACTTTCTACCCTTAGCCTTTGTGTGGGAGGATGCGGCGATGGCAGTTGCGCCATCGATGGTGCTTGCCAAAATCAACATGAACGCACGGATGGGCTTACTGTACGACGCGCTCGCCGCACCCGCATTCAGCCGCGCCTTGGTATCCGCGATCGGCGCGCAGACCGCTATCCCTTTCGGTAACGGCCAATTGCGCGGCATCCCAACCAGCGCCTATCCGCAGCTGCGCGGCACTGCTGCTTTAACAGACGTCAAAGCACCCAAAGTCTCCGGCAGCAATACCGCGCTGATTTTGGACGAGCAACTCTTTTTGAAAATCTATCGGCGCTTGCATATCGGCATGAATCCAGAAGTCGAAATCGGCCGATTTCTCACCGACGCTTCGCCCTATGCGCACATCGTGCCAGTTGCCGGTTATTTGCAATATTCAGACGCGAATCGCGCCATGGCCTGCGCCGTGTTGCAAGGCAGCGTTACGCACCAGGGTGATGCTTGGCACGCCACGCTCGATCAACTGGAGCAATATTTAGAACACGCCCTTGCCGCACCTTTGACAAACACTGCCAACGCCGCGCACCTTCGCAGCGCAGTACTCTTGGGACAACGCACTGCCGAATTGCATGGCGCTTTGTGCAAAACGACCGGTGATAGCGCCTTCGACCCCGAGCCCGTCAGCAGGAACGACATCACCAGTTGGAAAGCGCAAGTCCGAGAAGATGCTGAGCAAACCTTCGCGCTGCTATCTCGTAAAGCTGCTTCCCTTGTCGGCCCAACCAGGCAGCTTGCAGCCCAATTGCTTGCGCAGCGTGCAGCGCTGATCGAGCCAATTTTGAAAGCCGTCCCGGATAACTTGCAAGCACTGAAATCGCGCTACCACGGTGACTTTCATCTTGGCCAAGTGCTCATCAGTAACGGCGATTTCCTCCTAATTGACTTTGAAGGCGAGCCGGCACGCTCTTTGGAGGAACGGCGTGCAAAACATTGCCCTTTGCGTGATGTGGCCGGCATGGTTCGTTCCTATTCTTATGCAGCAGCAGTTGCTCTAGAACATTGCACACAGCGCCACCCCGAGCAACAAGCGCAACTTGTGAGTCAGGCCAAAACCTGGGAATTGCAAACAGTCTCTGCGTTCTTAGCCGGATACAACAAAGCCAGTGCGAGCATGAATTTTCTACCGCTTGATTCGCTACAAGTCCAAACCTTGATCGCGCTATTTTGTTTGGAAAAGGCTTTATATGAATTGCGCTATGAGTTGGATAACAGACCAAATTGGGTCAGCGTTCCAATATCGGGTTTGATACAACTACTCAAATAAAATTCCGAGTGATCCCTATCGATTCAGAATAGAACGGCCATGAACGTGAACATGCCGCACTAAGCACACCGAATACCCCTTCTGTATTTCAATGCTTTCTTCGAGTAGCCAAGCCCATCAACGAATGTTGGGTGGTGACGTATCCTCAAATCCGCTTCACACTTGACACACGCATAAATGAACGCCGCTCGTTGAAGTACCTCTTAAATTTTATCGCCATCATCCCTGGTGTTAAGTACGGTTATCAGCTCAAGATATCCCCATATTTGACGTAAAGGCTCAATAACAACCTTATTATTGATGCCTAGGTACCCTACGCAGTCATGGAAACAAACGCGACAATAGTAAATGCACCTCAGATCGAATTGAGTCCAGAAACTTCTGCCGCTACCGCCGCTGAGGGTGGTGAAGCCGCGTCTAAAAACAATCAGAACCTGCTTTATCCAGCTTGTGTTTTAAAACGCCAAGATGGGCTATATGTCGATGCAGCACGTGCTGCGCTTGATACACAGTTCAACCGATTTGTAGATAGTGTCTTTAACACAGAGCATTATCTTCCAGATCTGAACTATCTCAACCTGAGTCAATTACTCAATCCCGCGACAGATCCGAACACCACAAAAATTGAATTATTAAAGCTGTCGAATTACCCGACAGAATTTCCTGCCACGCGCCGTGCCTTATACAAAACCGTCAAAATAACTGGTGAAGCTGAGCGTGCGGAATATTTATTTGAACCAGTATTTCTCGAATCGACAGAGAACACATCCCCTAGTACTCCAGCAGAACCTACCAAGCTAAACTTCGATGAATTCGTCGCGTACTTATGGTTGCAAGGTGTGCGTATCGGCATTCATGAAACGAATGTACGCCATGCCATAGACCAAAACGAAATGGGTCTTATCGAAATAGCCAAATGGATAGAACCATCTGCCGGTCAAGATGCCGCCATTAAAGAAGTCAGCGATGCCTTACATCGGGACAACTCGCCCAAGCGGTTAGCCAATGGCCAAATTGATCTGGGCCAATTCAGTAATCGCTATCCACAGGTTGCAAAAAATACGGCGCTAATCAAAAAAATACCCCGTGTACTTGGCAAAGCAGGCAGAAATGTAGCCGGTGAACCACTGGATCCAGGATTACCGATAGACATCGATTTTAAACTATTAGCAGGTGCAGGCACTCATGTAGAGCAGCGCCCGGATGGCGAATATGTCGTCTCCAGCATGGATGGGTTCTTATCCATCAGTTCCAGCAGCAATCAATTATCCGTAGCAGACAAGATTGTGAGCTACGAAGGCGTGAGCATGCGTACAACCGGCGACCTTACGCTCACCGGCGATGACTACGAGGAACATGGCGAGGTAGAAGAACTGCGTACCGTCGAAGGTAAGAATATGACCTTCTTTGCGAATGTCTATGGCAATCTAATCTCGCGTAGCGGCACCATCATGCTCAAGGAAAATTTTTCTATGGGAAAGATGCGTAATCCTCAAGGCAAAATCATCGTGGAAGGGCGCGCTTCATCAGCGTTAATCGAAGCACCCGGTGGTGAAATTCGCATTCGCACGGCTGAGAACTGTACCATTACCGGAAAACACGTGATCGTAGAAAACGCCATATGCTGCCAGATCGTGGCCGAGACATTGGAAATCGGCATCGCAGAAGGTTGTGCCGCCGCCGCCAAAACAGTCAAGATCGCCCAGTCCGGCGCACGCAAAGACATTGAAGCCGTGGTCTCGCTGTTCATCCCCGACTTATCCGATTTTGATTTGCAGCGCACCCTATTCAAAAAAAATATTACCGAGCACCTAACTGGACAAAAACGACTGGAGGGCGATTTAGAAACCCTCAAAGCACAACCCGATTTCGCCCATTTTTTGGTTCTCCAAACCAAAATTGCACGCGGTGAAATCAAGCTCAGTCCAGAACAACAAGATGGTTTTAAAAAGGCGGCTTCACGCTTCACTTCGCAACTAGAACAACTACGTCAACTATCTGAAAAACTCAAATTAAGCCAAGCCTACATAAGCCAAGCGGAACAACAACTCCAAAAAATAGATGCGCAACAGGCAGCCGGAACACAAGAAGTACGCTGTGATATCGATGCAATCAATGATGAAACCGTAGTACGCACCATGCGCGTTAAATTTGGCGGGGATTTTCTAGCGGGCGCAACAGCTCAAGAGTTGGCCGTAGCATTACGCCATCTTGGCGAACCGAATGAACGCCTTTTTTCAGGAACCAAAGGCACGTTTAGTTGGGTGTATTCCGTAGCGCAATCTAGTTAAATTTGAAGCTCAAATATTGAAGACGTACGCTAAATGAATGTCCGGCGCAAACAGTGGCCGAGAGCGAAACAAACTAAACAATTTTTTTATACTGCCCCAGCATCACCCCAAATGGAGGGGGTTGAGGGTAGTAAATTGAATGAAAACAAGACACTTACTGGCGGAGAGGGCGGGATTCGAACCCGCGTTAGGGTATTACCCTAAACACGCTTTCCAGGCGTGCGACTTAAACCGCTCATCCACCTCTCCGTAGGGCTTTTCTTGCGAGAACGCGCTTTGCTAGATTTACGTAAAACGACGCTCAGAACAGCCGGCAAGGATAAACGATTCCGCGTTTTAGGGCAACATTAACAGCGCTAGCCCATTGATCGCATGATAAATTCCTGTACAGAAAACCCTCTATACCCTCAATAATTACCACCGCTAAGACTACGCATCAAGAACATCGCCCAATATCAGCATCAACCCTACACTAATTTGAATAGGCACGTTGACACACAGGATTCACGCCTCCAGCTGCCATCAGCACACCAGAACCACGTGATGAACTAGAGTAAAATAGCGACTCTTCTTTCTCGTTGCACCCGCATGTCCACCATCGCTCTCGCCACCATCAATGCGCGCTACTACCATGCCTCCCTAGGCTTGCGTTATCTACTCGCCAATATGGGCGCCCTCGCCCATGAAACGAAAATATTTGAATTTATCCTGCAACAAAAACCAGCAGACATCGTCGAGACCTTACTGGCTACACAACCCAAGATCGTCGGCCTGGGTGTTTACATCTGGAATATCGAAGAATCCACCAAAGTCGTCGCATTATTAAAACGTGTCGCACCCGATGTCATCGTGGTGCTCGGCGGGCCCGAAGTTAGCTACGAATGCAACGAGCAGGAGATTGTTAAGCTTGCCGATTTTGTGATTACCGGCTGGGGCGATGTGAGCTTTCCTAAGTTGTGTCAGGAACTTTTGATGCGGCACCCTCAGGCACAAAAAATTATCGCGGGCGAACAACCCGCCCTCTCCGCCCTCAACATGCCCTATTCGCTCTATACCGAAGAGGATATCGCGCAACGCCTAATTTACGTGGAAGCTTCTCGCGGCTGCCCGTTTAAATGCGAATTTTGCTTATCTTCGCTCGACAAAACCGCGTGGGCTTTCGATCTCGATTTATTTCTGGAAGAGATGGCAAGCCTCTATGCGCGCGGGACTCGCCAATTCAAATTTGTGGATCGAACCTTTAATCTGAACATCAAAGCGAGCAGCCGCATTCTAGCGTTTTTTTTGGAGCGTCTGGATGAGAAACTGTTCGTGCATTTCGAAGTCATTCCCGATCATTTACCGGATGCGTTGAAAGCCCTGATCGCACGCTTTCCTGAAGGTTCATTGCAATTTGAAATCGGGATTCAAACACTGAATCCCGAAGTCCAAGCGCTGATTTCACGCAAACAGGATACGGCCAAAGCAGCCGCAAATATGCGTTGGCTACGCGGTGAAAGCCACGCACATATTCACGCCGATTTGATCATCGGCTTACCGGGCGAAGACATGGCAAGTTTTGCGCGCGGCTTTGATCAATTGGTTGAAATTGGACCGCATGAGATTCAAGTTGGCATTCTGAAACGCTTACGGGGAACGCCCATCATACGCCATACAGAGGGCTTTCAAATGCGTTACAACCCGCATCCGCCCTACAATATTTTGTCTACTGATCGTATCGACTTCCCTACTATGCAGCGCTTATCGCGCTTTGCACGCTACTGGGATTTGATTGCAAACTCAGGACGCTTTCCAACCACCTTACCAATTATTCTGGGTCAAACACCATTCCAGCGTTTTCTCACCCTTTCCGACTGGCTTTATGCCAAGACACGACAAACGCATCAAATTGCCTTAGAGCGCTTATTTGACTTAATCCACATGGCTCTGCAATCGGAATTGAAAGTAGCCGAAGTGGAATCCACTGCTTGCCTAGGACAGGACTACGCGATGAGTGGGGCGCGGGGAGCACCCAAGTTTTTATCGCATACTGGCGGCGGCGCTGCGCCAAACAAACTCTCAAAGTCTCATACAACACGCCAAGCTCGACACATTGCTGCCTAAGCTAGGTTAGTGCGGTAAATGCGGTTGGTTGGTGTCGACCATATTGACGTAATAGCCCGAAAGTCCTTGCAATAAACGCATTTGGCGTCCATCGACTAACAGCTTTTCGAACTCTTCTGCTGTCAATGGCTTGCTAAACGAGAATCCTTGAATCTCATTACAGCCCTGAGCGCGCAGGAAGGCTAACTGCTCTTCCGTTTCCACACCTTCGGCCAGCACATTCAAGTGCAAACTACTAGCCATGGCGATAATGGCGGACGTGATTGCTTTGTTATCCGGATCGTTCTCAATATCGCGCAAGAAAGATTGATCAATTTTCAGTGTATCGATAGGTAGGCGTTTGAGATAAGACAGCGATGAATACCCCGTACCAAAATCATCAATGGAAATATGGACACCTCTATTCCGCAACTTGGTTAGGGTAATGATATTGGTTTGATTCTGCTCCAATAATAGATCTTCGGTAATTTCCAATTCCAAAAACTCGGGCGCCAATCCTACGCGCTCAATGATCGACAGAATCGAATCAGCTAATTCTTTTTGGATAAATTGCCGCACGGATAAATTCACCGCCATGCGAATCGGCTTTAAACCTTGATCCTGCCATATCCGATTTTGCTCGCTAGCCTGCTGCAGCACCCATTCACCGACCGGAATGATCATACCGGTTTCTTCTAATATCGGAATAAATTGCACCGGCGGCACCAACCCCATTTCAGGATGACGCCAACGAAGCAACGCCTCGGCACCAATCACATGCCCGCTTAATAAATCCACTCGAGGTTGGTAGTACAAGGTAAATTCGTTTCGATCCAACGCGCGCCGTAATTGACTTTCCAACATCAATCGTTCGCGTGCTTTGACATTCATATCGGCAACATAAAATTGATAATTGTTGCGGCCATATTCTTTGGCACGATACATTGCCGAATCAGCATTACGCAGTAAGTTATCGGCGTTTTCGTCATCGTTGGGATAGAGCGTCAGCCCAATGCTCACGCTAATGAATACCTCATGTCCGTGTAGATTGAACGGTTGCGACAGGGTATCCAGAATTTTTTGCGCGACGATCGCCGCATCTTTAACTTCAACAATATCATCCACAATGATCGTGAATTCATCGCCACCCAAGCGTGCCACCGTATCGCAATCCCGGACACAACTACGGAGTCGTTCCGCCGCAATTTTAAGAAGTTGATCACCAACATTATGGCCAAGGGTATCGTTGATTGCTTTAAAGCGATCCAAATCGAGGAATAAAACCGCCAGGATTTGGTGGTAGCGATCGGCCTGAGCCATTGCATGGGTAAGCCGATCACGAAACAAGGCTCGATTTGGTAAACCTGTCAACGCATCGTGATGCGCCATGTGGCGGATGTTCTGCTCTACACGTTTACGTTCTTCCAAATCTTGTTTTAATTTTTCGTTCGCGGATTTCAGTTCGCTAGTGCGTTGCGTCACCTGCACTTCCAGAAATTCATTGGCTTGCTTTAAATCTTCCTCAGCCTGCTTGATCGCGCAGACCAGCGGCAACCAATGCCAAAACCCCAGTGCTAACAGCACATTGCCTAAAGTCCACGCACTGTATCGAATCAGTTCCAGCGCATAGGTACTGGCTAATATAGTCTGCCCGAACGGCGAGAAGGTATAAATATTGATCGCATCGCCCAAGCCTACAATCATTAGCCCAATAATGATCATCAGCCAACCACGATGCCGTGCAATGGCGGGTTGACGGCGACTCATCCACAAAAAAGACAGCGTGATGGCAAGCACCACCAAAAGCTTGACCCACTTCAAGGCCAGAACTTCATCAACCATTCAAAGTAACCTTTGAAGAAGCTGTCTTGTAGCTAATCAAAATATTTGAATTCAACATTATTATCAATTTTTATTGTTGCTTGATGAGTTTTAATTTGCCTACCAATGTTATGCCTCTCAGATAATTATTCAACAATTCTTTTGTTCTTAATTCATGAAATTTTCGATATTTAAGTACTCACCACGCTGATCCGGAATTGGATCAAACCTTTATCTCACCTACCTCTTAATTAACATAATATATTTGTGCTAACTAGCAACAGCATCTGCATGTTCAGTAGCTATTCAAGTATGAAGGTAAATTGAATCGTTGCTTACCTATTTCAAGCCAATGAGATAGTCGCTATTTCGGCTAAAATACGCGCCTACGCCCTCGTAGCTCAGTGGATAGAGCATCCCCCTCCTAAGGGGAGGGTCACACGTTCGATTCGTGTCGAGGGCGCCAA
>JAHECG010000155.1 GCA_024641855.1 Betaproteobacteria bacterium
AGCGCCAACTCAAAACGGTTAGGAATGTGATGCATGCAATCGTCGACGGTAATACGTGCCATGATGACCTCTAATAAACAGAAATATAGTGAATGTTATGCCAGCAGGCTTTCGATCAAGCTGCCATGGCGCTGCATCTGCTTGTCCAGCGACAAGCGACTGGCCTTCACAATTGCCTGTAAATCTGCGGCGGCAACTGCAAAATCGTCGTTAATAATAACATAATCGAACTCGCCAAAATGGCTCATATCCTCGCGCGCCACGGCTACGCGCTTGGCGATCACCTCTTCCGCATCCTGGCCACGCCCGGTCAAGCGCGACTTTAAAGCGGCAATCGAAGGCGGCAAAACGAAGATGGATATCGCCTGCGGTAAGAGTTTTCGGACTTGGATGGCGCCCTGCCAATCGATTTCCAACAAAATATCCAGACCCAGCGCTACCTGGGTTTCGATCCAGCGTTGCGAAGTACCGTAATGATTGCCGTAGACCTCGGCGCTTTCTAGAAAATCACCGCGATTCAGCATCACCATGAACGCGTTCAAATCCACAAAATGATAATGCTCGCCATCGACTTCACCCGGCCGCGGCGCGCGCGTGGTGTAGGAAACCGATAATTTGACCTGCGGATCGGCATCCAACAACGCCCGCACCATACTGGTTTTTCCTGCGCCCGAAGGGGCAGAGACGATAAAAATATTTCCTGACATGCTTGACCCTACCTATTCAAAACGGGTGGGACGCCACCCAAACAATTATTCGATATTTTGCACTTGCTCGCGCATTTGGTCGATCAGCACCTTCATCTCCATCGAGGCTTGCGACATTTCCGTATCCACCGACTTCGAGCCCAGAGTATTGGCTTCGCGATTGAGTTCTTGCATCAAGAAATCCAGGCGTTTGCCGGCACCGCCGCCTTTTTTCAGGATGCGCTGCAATTCCGTCAGATGCGCACCGAGGCGCGCCAACTCTTCATCCACATCGATTTTCTGGGCGAACAATACAATCTCTTGGCGCACGCGCTCGTCATCGCTGCCGACTTGCGCCTCTTGCAAGCGTTGCCGCAGCTTTTCTTGCATATTGGCCACGATCAGCGCCGATTTAGGCTTGATGCGCGCGACCAATTCGGTAATCTGTGCCGCGCGGTCGAGGATGATGTCCTTAAGTTTTGCCCCTTCACGCTCGCGGGTGGCCGACAAATCATCCAGAGCGCGGGTGGCGAGCGCCAACGCCGCTTCTTTGAGCACGTCTTTTGAGACTTCCTCCCCAGCGACAATCCCGGGCCAGCGCAAAATCTCGGCCACGCTCAGCGGCACCGCTTTGGGGGCGTGCTGCAACACGGTTTGCTCCAATCCCAGCAGTTGCTGCATCAAACCCGTTTGCAGATGCGCAAGGCTCTCGGCCGTCACCGCCGCTGAAAACCCCAGGCGAAAATCCACCTTACCGCGCGCCAAGCGACTGCCAATCAATTCTCGCAGCATCGGTTCCAAGCCTCTTAAATCGTCCGCAATCCGAAATTGCAGGTCTAAATAGCGACTATTAACGGTCTTTAATTCGAGGTTTAGGGTGCCCTGGGGCAACTCTTGGCTCAGCGCGGCATAGCCGGTCATACTATAGATCATGGTTTTCCTGCCGTTAAAGTTGATACAGCGCGGAATGCGCAAGATCAAGTAGGGATTGAGGATTCTGCTGTAAAGCTTTACTTTATCTTAATAAATGCCGAAAATGAAAACATAATTTAGTCCCTAAACCAGATGCCAAGCCAAGCAAATCGAGCGCTCCCAAAGGGCTACCAACTTCAAAACTACAAAATCGCCAAACAGTTGTCTGGCGGTGGCTTCAGTATTGTCTATCTCGCGCACGACGAAAATGGCGCCGCCGTTGCCATCAAAGAGTATTTGCCCAGCCAATTAGCGCTACGCGAAGAAGGTGCTTTGGTACAGGCGACCACGGCTGAGAATCTAGCCACCTTCCGCTACGGCATGAAGTGCTTCTTTGAAGAAGGCCGCGCGCTGGCCAAGATCAGTCATCCCAATGTAGTACGCGTGATCAATTTCTTCCGCGCTAATGAAACGGTGTACATGGTGATGCGCTACGAGCGCGGCAAAACCATGCAAGAGGAAATCACCTCGCGCAAACGCGTCGTCAAAGAAAGCTTCATTCGCCGCGTATTCGCCGAGTTGCTCAACGGATTGCGAGAAGTGCATACGCACAAAATTTTGCATCTCGATATCAAACCCGCCAATGTGTATATCCGCTTGGATGGCTCACCGGTGCTGCTGGATTTCGGTGCTGCGCGGCAAACGCTGACGAGCGAAAAAAGTAAACTCTCGCCGATGTACACACCCGGTTTCGCTGCACCCGAGCAATACAAAAATCGTGATATTCTCGGCCCCTGGTCGGATGTTTACAGTGTCGGTGCGAGCATGTTTTCTTGCCTGGCGGGCTTCGCGCCACAAGCCGCCGATCAACGCTTGAGCAACGACAAACTCGCTTCCGCCAAAAAACTGTGGGAAGGCCAATATTCAGAGCAATTACTGGAAATCATCGATTGGTGCCTGCAATTAAACTACATGGATCGCCCACAAAGCGTGTTCCATTTGCAAAAAAACCTGCTTGAAGTCGTGCCATTACCACCGCAAAAAAAACCCAAGCTGTTTGATTCCATCCGTCAAACCTTAACCAAAGAAATTTTTTAAGACTGCGCCATGAAATTCGCCATTTTCCAGCAAAGCCGCCAGGGCGGCCGCAAATACAACCAGGATCGCGTCGCTTATTCCTACAGCAAAGATGCCGTGCTGATGGTGGTGGCCGATGGTATGGGCGGGCATTTTCACGGCGAGGTCGCAGCACAGATCACGGTGCAAATGATCGCCGACATGTTTCAAAAACATGCCCAACCGCTACTCAAAGATCCGCACCGTTTTCTCTCTGCGGCGATGAATAGCGGTCACGAAGCCATCATGGATTACACCAACAAACATAAATTGATGGAGTC
>JAHECG010000156.1 GCA_024641855.1 Betaproteobacteria bacterium
CTTATTTGGCATTTGTATCCAGTAACAACTATATTTATTGACGGTAGAATGCTGGATCCCACGCGAGTTGCACCATACACGAATATTTTGTGGATGACACCGGAAGGTAGGCAATTCTTTGAAAATTCCAATTTCGACTTGGTGCTTATCCCCTTTGGCAATGCGTTTAGTGGGGAACGTTACCCTATTTTGGATTATTTGCGGAGTAATGCTGATTGGCGAATAGCTTATCAAGACAGGGCGGGTTATCTTTTTATCAGGAATATGCCTTGAATTATTGCATCACGTTGGAGAGTATTGCATGGACTTGAAGGAAACTTGCCTTGAAACAGCATTGGTTTACGAAGGCGACTTTATACGGGTGCGTAAAGATAACGTACGTTTGCCTGATGGCGCGGTAAGTAGCCGAGAATATCTTAATCATCCTGGCGCAGTCGCGATACTGGCCATTTTGGAAAATGGAAATCTGGTCATGGAGCGACAATTTCGTTATCCGACTCAACGTGAATATATTGAATTACCAGCTGGAAAGATTGATCAAGGAGAAGACATTCTGGCCTGTGCAAAACGCGAATTGTTAGAAGAAACAGGATATGTGGCGAGCGAGTGGATACACCTAACTACCGCTTGGCCATGCATTGGTTACGCAGATGAGCGAATGGAATATTTTCTCGCGCGGGGTTTGATGTACCAAGGAAACAGCCTTGACGATGGCGAGTTTCTAGAAGTTTTCGAATTATCCTTGCCAGAAGCGATTGAATGGGTGCGGTTGGGAAAAATCAACGAAAGCAAAACTATCGTAGGATTATTCTGGCTAGAGAAGTTCCTTAACGACTGGAAAATTTAAAGGGGAGCACTATTCTGGTGCGATGAGTTGGTGCGATGCAGAATTTACGCACCAACATAGTTCATGTGAGGCAGCCGATTATTTTCAATATTGCTCATAATATATAAATTTCAAACAGTTATATTAAAGGTATGTATTTTGCTGCCTGGGAGAAATTCGCGCTAAAGGAGATGGGTTTGGAAAATTTAAAAATCAATAATGACACTTTGTTTATTTTGCTAGGGGCAATAATGGTGCTCGCTATGCATGCGGGTTTTGCTTTTCTGGAGCTTGGTACGGTACGAAAGAAAAATCAGGTTAATGCGCTGGTCAAGATTTTGACCGATTTTGCGATATCTACTTTGGCGTATTTTTTTATCGGGTACGTAATTGCTTACGGCGTAAATTTTTTCTCTGGGGCAGAAGAACTTGCGCAAAAAAGCGGTTATGAACTAGTAAAATTTTTCTTTTTGTTGACTTTTGCCGCCGCGATTCCGGCTATTGTTTCAGGCGGAATTGCCGAGCGCGCAAAATTTCATCCGCAAATGATGGCGACTTTTATGCTGGTTGGCTTTGTCTATCCGTTCTTCGAAGGCATTGCATGGAATCATCATCTGGGTATTCAGGGTTGGCTAGTTACGACATTTGGCGATGAGTTTCACGACTTCGCCGGCTCAGTTGTGGTACATGCAGTAGGCGGCTGGATCGGGTTGGCGGCCGTGCTTCTGCTCGGCGCCCGGCGTGGTCGCTATAGTAAAGAAGGACGTATTTCGGCGCATCCGCCTTCAAGCATTCCTTTTCTGGCGCTAGGCGCATGGATACTCACCGTGGGTTGGTTTGGCTTTAATGTGATGTCTGCTCAGGAGATCGGCAAAATCAGCGGGTTGGTCGCAGTGAATTCGTTGATGGCGATGGTTGGCGGCACGCTCACTGCGTTGTGGTTCGGCAGAAATGACCCTGGTTTCGTGCATAACGGTCCGTTGGCGGGATTGGTTGCGGTATGCGCTGGCTCCGACTTAATGCATCCGATTGGTGCTTTGTTTGTCGGAGGTATCGCTGGTGCGTTGTTCGTGATGATGTTTACTCTAACTCAAAACCGCTGGAAAATTGACGATGTACTAGGCGTGTGGCCACTACATGGATTGTGCGGCGCTTGGGGTGGGGTTGCGGCCGGAATATTTGGGCTAAAGGAATTTGGCGGAATCGGCGGAGTAAGCTTCATGTCTCAATTATGTGGCACATCGCTTGGTATTGGGATTGCTTTTGCAGGCGGGATTGCGGTGTATGGACTACTGAAGAAATTTGTCGGTATACGCCTCAGTGCAGAAGAGGAATTTAATGGAACGGATTTAAGTGTCCATCAAATTACCGCGACTCCAGAGCGTGAATCAGGCTGGTAGTTTGCAATAGGCATAGCTCTGCGTCCATCAACCATAATAAAATGCAGATTGTATTTGACGAGTTATTGAAGCTTTGATATATTGCTCGACTTCGCTGACGCGGGGTGGAGCAGCTCGGTAGCTCGTCGGGCTCATAACCCGAAGGTCATAGGTTCAAATCCTGTCCCCGCAACCCTCAGCCCGATCTTTAAAAAACAAACGAACAACCGACGAGTGTAGGTGCTTGGTTTTTGGGAAGTTTGCGTATCTTTATTGATATGTAAACGACTTTAAAAATAAGTAGTACTTACGCAAAGTCGAAAAGAATCATGTCAATGATTCACTTTGAGTAAGACCAGGTTCTTAAATGAACCAAACAGGAATTGAACTGAAGAGTTTGATCCTGGCTCAGATTGAACGCTGGCGGCATGCTTTACACATGCAAGTCGAACGGCAGCACGGGTGCTTGCACCTGGTGGCGAGTGGCGAACGGGTGAGTAATATATCGGAACATGTCCGGAAGTGGGGGATAGCTCGGCGAAAGCCGGATTAATACCGCATATGCCCTGAGGGGGAAAGGAGGGGATCCGCAAGGACCTTTCGCTTTCGGAGTGGCCGATATCGGATTAGCTAGTTGGTGAGGTAAAGGCTCACCAAGGCGACGATCCGTAGCTGGTCTGAGAGGACGACCAGCCACACTGGAACTGAGACACGGTCCAGACTCCTACGGGAGGCAGCAGTGGGGAATTTTGGACAATGGGGGCAACCCTGAT
>JAHECG010000157.1 GCA_024641855.1 Betaproteobacteria bacterium
GCTATGGTTGGGCATCTGATCTGGAATGTGTCGAAGAAGGTGGTCGCATGAGCGGCGCCGACCCGGCGCAAGTGTCCGATTTTGCCAAGCAGCGTCAACGCGATGAAGTGGGTACCCTCGGATCCGGAAACCATTATTTGGAACTGCAATTGGTGCGCGAAATCTATCAACCCTTAATCGCCAGTGCATTTGGCCTGAAGGAGGGCGATGTGGTGGTGTCGATCCATTGCGGTTCACGCGGACTCGGGCACCAGATCGGCACGGAATTTTTGCGCAGCATGGCGCTATCGGCCCGCGAGCATGGCATTGAATTGCCGGATCGCGAGCTGGCCTGTGCGCCGATCAATTCCGACATCGGAAGAAAATACCTGGGTGCGATGCGTGCTGCGATCAATTGCGCGCTGGCCAACCGTCAAGTGATCACGCATCTCGCCCGCGAAGCCTTTGCCGCCGTTTTACCGCAAGCGCGGCTCGATCTGCTGTACGACGTGTCGCACAATACTTGCAAGGAGGAATGGCATCGCGTCAATGGCAAGTCGCAAAAGCTCTTTGTGCATCGCAAGGGTGCAACGCGTGCATATGGTCCCGGTCATCCTGATATCCCGGAAACGTATCGGCACGTTGGGCAGCCGGTATTGATCGGCGGTTCCATGGGCACTGCCTCGTATATCCTCGCGGGCCGCGAAGAAGGCGAGGCGCACGCCTGGGCCTCGGCGTGTCACGGCGCCGGTCGCGCCATGAGCCGCACGCAAGCCACCAAGCGCTGGCATGGGCGGGAATTGATTGACGATTTAGCGCATCGCGGTATCCTTGTGCGTAGTCCTTCCCTGCGCGGTGTGGCAGAAGAAGCCCCTGGGGCCTACAAAGATGTGTCTGCCGTGGTCGAAGCCGCCGATCATGCGGGCTTGACGCATAAGGTGGCGAAACTGACGCCGTTGGTGTGCGTGAAAGGGTGATACCACGTCCCTCACTTTGAACACTTTGCGGTGAATAGGAAGCTTAATGCAAAATATTCTCGATGCGCTCGGACGCGCTTTCAAAAGCCTGCTTCATCCCAAGATGTTGGTGCTCACCTTGTGGCCGATGTTGTTATCCCTGTTGTTTTGGGGCGGTATTTTTTGGTGGTTTTGGGATGCCTGGGCGACGGATCTGACGCATTTGGCACAGGGCTACGGTGTCGAGGATCATTTGGCGCAATGGGGTTTTGTCTGGGTGGCGCATTGGGTGGTGAGCTTGTTGTTATTTTCGATGCTGCTGCCCGCCGTGTATGTGACTTCATTGCTGTTCACGGCAATCTTTGCGATGCCGATCATGTTGAAATTCGTCGCGGCGCGCGATTATCCGGAATTGGAACAGAAATTCGGCGGAACGCTTGTCGGTAGTGTTTGGGCGGCAGTGGTTGCGGTGTCGGTGTTCTTGATCTTGTGGGTGTTGACCTTGCCGCTATGGTTGATCCCGTTTGGCCCGATCGTGGTGCCGACGATGCTGTCGGCCTATCTGAATCAGCGTTTGTTTACTTACGATGCGCTGACGGATCACGCCAGCGTGGAAGAGTTTGAACAAATCAAAGAGCGAGCGCAGGGTCGGCTATTCAGCATGGGGGCGATCTTGGGCTTCGTGCACTACATTCCGGTGTTGAATTTCTTTACGCCCATTTATATCGGCTTGGCGTTTATCCATTTGAGTTTGGCGGAGTTGCGCTGCTTGCGCGCTCAACGCGTCTCAGTGCGTAGCTTGGAGGTGTCGCCTTAACGTTTTCGGGGATAGCCGATTGCGCTATCCCGCTTCCTTAGCCTCAGCCTCATGCTTATCGTCGATCCCTAATTCCTGGATTTTGCGGGTGAGCGTATTACGACCAAGGCCGAGCAGGTTAGCGGCTTCAATCCGGCGACCACCGGTATGGGCAAGCGCTTTGACGATGCAGGTTTTTTCGAAGTCTGCGACCAAGATATCCATGATGGAACTGTCGCCATGGTTCAATCGGGTGTCGATCTCTTTTCCTAATGCGCTCAGCCAATCTTCGCCGACATGCGCGGTGGGTTCGCCTTTGAGTTCGGGAGGCAAATCCGCGACATCGACATTTTGACCAGGAGCCATGACAGTGAGCCAGTGGCAGACGTTTTCGAGTTGACGCACGTTACCGGTCCACTCCAGCGACTGCAAATATTTCAGCGCATGATCAGATAGTTTTTTGCCTTCCACGCCGAGTTCCTGCGCACTCTTGGCAAGAAAGTGTTTGGTCAGCAGCGGAATATCTTCGCGACGCTCGCGTAAGGACGGCAAACGCAGGCGAATGACGTTCAAGCGGTGGAATAAGTCCTCGCGGAACAAGCCTTGTTTGACGCGATCTTCCAAGTTTTGGTGGGTGGCGGCGATGACGCGCACGTTGGCTTTGATCGGTTGATGGCCGCCGACGCGATAGAACTGGCCATCGGACAGCACGCGCAGCAAACGCGTCTGCAAATCCGGCGGCATGTCGCCGATTTCATCCAAAAACAAGGTGCCGCCGTCGGCTTGCTCGAAGCGGCCGCGCCGCATGGCTTGCGCGCCGGTGAAGGCGCCGCGCTCATGGCCGAATAATTCCGACTCCAACAAGTCTTTTGGGATGGCTGCGGTATTGATGGCGATAAAGGGTTTATCGCGGCGCGGGCTGTGACGATGCAGCGCCTGCGCAACGAGTTCTTTCCCCGTGCCGGATTCGCCATTGATCAGTACGGTCGCGTGGGATTGCGCCAGGCGGCCGATGGCGCGAAACACTTCCTGCATCGATGGCGCCTGGCCAAGAATTTCTTGAGCGCCTTCGATCATTTCGTTGGATTCTTGTCCGCGCCGGCTTTCATCCAGTGCGCGGCGAATCAATTCCACGGCGTGATCCACGTCAAACGGTTTCGCCAAATATTCGAAGGCGCCGCCCTGGAATGCGGCGACGGCCGAATCCAAATCGGAATAAGCGGTCATGATG
>JAHECG010000158.1 GCA_024641855.1 Betaproteobacteria bacterium
GCTTGATCGAAAGCCTGCTGGCATAACATTCACTATATTTCTGTTTATTAGAGGTCATCATGGCACGTATTACCGTCGACGATTGCATGCATCACATTCCTAACCGTTTTGAGTTGGCGCTGGTCGCAACCACGCGCGCGCGTCAAATTGCCAACGGCGCAACGCCCATGGTTGAACTGAACCGCGACAAACCTACCGTGATCGCCTTGCGTGAAATCGCTTTGGGCAAAGTGGGGATGGAAATTCTCAACAAAGGCCAAGCTTAATTTTACGGCGAGCCGGTTTTAACCAAGGGCATCATGCACTTAGCCGAGCTCGCCGAACACATCAATTACCTCAAACCAGACGATATCGCGCTGGTTGAAAAAGCCTATCAGTTCAGTAAGTCCGCCCATGAAGGGCAATTCCGCAAAAGCGGCGAACCCTACATCTCCCACCCGGTTGCGGTCGCCAAATTACTCGCGAAGTGGCATCTGGACGCCAATGCCTTAATGGCGGCGCTGTTGCACGACGTGGTCGAAGACACTCCTGCGACCAAACAAGAAGTCGGCGATTTATTCGGCAAGCCGGTAGCGGAACTTGTCGATGGTGTTTCTAAGCTCGACCGTATCGAGTTTCAGACCGAGGCTCACGCCCAAGCGGAAAATTTCCGCAAAATGTTGTTGGCGATGGCGCGCGATGTGCGCGTGATTCTGATCAAGCTCGCCGACCGCTTGCACAATATGCGTACGCTAGATTCGATGGTGTCGGAAAAGCGCAAACGCATTGCCAAGGAAACCTTGGAAATTTATGCGCCCATCGCTAATCGTTTAGGGCTGAATAGCGTTTATCAAGAACTCGCCGATCTCAGCTTCCGCTACTTGTATCCCACGCGATATCGCGTATTGGCAAAAGCGGTCAAAACCGCGCGCGGCAATCGACGCGCGCTGGTAGAAAAAGTATTGGAAGCAATTGAACAAAAACTCAAAGATGCTGGCGTCGAAGCGACCGTCACGGGGCGCGAGAAACACCTCAACAGCATTTATCGCAAGATGCTTGGCAAGTCGCTGAATTTTTCCGAAGTGTTCGATATCTATGGTTTTCGTGTGGTAGTGCGCGATGTGCCGAGTTGTTATTTGGCCTTGGGCGCTTTACACGGCTTGTATAAACCGATCCCCGGAAAATTTAAAGATTACATCGCGATTCCTAAGGCCAACGGCTATCAATCGCTGCATACGACGTTATTTGGCCCTTATGCTACGCCGCTGGAAGTGCAAATCCGTACCCAAGATATGCACAAAATTGCCGAAGCCGGCGTGGCCTCGCATTGGCTGTATAAAACCGGCGAGGATTCGGCTAACGACGCACAACAAAAGACGCATCAATGGTTGCAAAGCCTGTTGGAAATCCAGAGCGAGAGCGGGGATGCGATTGAGTTTTTGGAGCACATCAAAGTCGATCTGTTTCCGGCCGAGGTTTACGTATTCACGCCCAAGGGCATCATTATGTCGTTGCCGCGTGGCGCGACGGCGGTGGACTTTGCTTACAACGTGCACACCGACATCGGTAATCGGTGTGTCGCCGTCAAAATCAATAGTGAACTGCAACCATTGCGTACCGAGTTGCGTAATGGCGATCAAGTCGAGATCGTCACCGCGCCGCATGCGCATCCGAATCCCGCCTGGTTGAATTATGTGGTCACCGGAAAAGCGCGTGCGCATATTCGTCATTACCTTAAAACCATGCACTCGCAAGAGGCTGCGGTGCTGGGCGAGCGCCTGTTGAATCAAGCATTGCGCGCGCTGAAAGTCGATCCTAATTCGGTGGAAGCCGAGCGTTGGAATGATCTGCTGCGTGAAACCAACGCGAATTCGAAAGAAGAAATTCTGGCCGATATCGGCATGGGTAAGCGGCTCAATCTAGTGGTCGCGCGACGCTTGCTGATGGCGGGCGAAGCAGTATCCAATGAGAAAAAACAGCTCGGCTCCATTACGATTCGCGGCACCGAAGGCA
Source organism: Betaproteobacteria bacterium (assembly GCA_024641855.1). Taxonomy (GTDB): domain Bacteria; phylum Pseudomonadota; class Gammaproteobacteria; order Burkholderiales; family Thiobacteraceae; genus RBG-16-58-11. Next base: position 1,993 of record JAHECG010000158.1, read on the forward strand.
TGGCCGTACAGTTCGCCCAATGCTGCCGACCGATTCCCGGCGACCCGATTCTCGGTATGATCCACAAGGGCAAGGGCTTGATGATTCACACGCACGACTGCCCGGCGATTTCGCAGTTCCGCGCCGATCCGGATAAGTGGATCGACGTGGAATGGGATCCCGAGACCAAAAAACTATTCGAGGTTAATATCAAGTTGATCGTGGCGAATCAGCGCGGCGTGCTGGCCAAAGTCGCTGCGATCATCGCGGATGAGAATGCCAACATCGAAAACGTGCACATGGATGAAGAAGACGGCAGCGCCTACTCGGCCATGAATTTTACTTTGCAAGTGGAACATCGCGATCACCTGGCACGCGTCATGCGCGGCTTACGCCAGATTCCTGAGGTGGTTAGAATTACGCGCGTGAAAGGCTAAGTTACAACGCATCGCGCAGCTTTACAGAAAGGGCAATTCATGCAAAAACAAATCATCAAAACCGATCAAGCTCCCGCTGCTATCGGGACTTATTCGCAAGCTGTTAAAGTGGGTGGTACCGTATATCTCTCCGGCCAAATCGGGCTTGATCCAGCCAGCATGCAAATGGTGGAAGGGATCGAAAATCAAATTCATCGCGTATTCCAAAACCTGCAAGCAGTGGCCACCGCCGCGGGCGGCAGTCTCGCCGATGTGGTGAAGCTCAATGTGTTCCTCACCGACTTAGGTCACTTTGCCAAGGTCAACGAAATCATGGCGCAATATTTCAACGAGCCTTTCCCGGCACGCGCAGCAGTCGGCGTAGCGTCATTGCCGCGCGCTGCTTTGGTGGAAGCCGATGCGGTCATGGTTATTGGGTGAGGTTGATCCTATTGTAGGGGCGAGGCATGCCTCGCCCGCTGCAATCTAGCGCCATCATGTCAAAAACTTCAAAATCGCCAGCCTCAGTCCTCAGTCCTGAGTCCTCAGTCCTCGAAAGCATCGGCAAACCTA
>JAHECG010000159.1 GCA_024641855.1 Betaproteobacteria bacterium
GCTTGATCGAAAGCCTGCTGGCATAACATTCACTATATTTCTGTTTATTAGAGGTCATCATGGCACGTATTACCGTCGACGATTGCATGCATCACATTCCTAACCGTTTTGAGTTGGCGCTAGTTGCAACTACCCGCGCGCGTCAAATTGCCAACGGCGCAACGCCCATGGTTGAACTGAACCGCGATAAGCCCACCGTGGTCGCCTTGCGCGAAATCGCGCTTGGTAAAGTGGGGATGGAAATTCTCAACAAAGGCCAGGCTTAATTTTACGGCGAGCCGGTTTTAAATCTAGGGCATCATGCACTTAGCCGAGCTCGCCGAACACATCAATTACCTCAAGCCAGACGATATCGCGCTGGTTGAAAAAGCCTATCAGTTCAGCAAGTCCGCCCATGAAGGGCAATTCCGCAAAAGCGGCGAACCCTACATTTCGCACCCCGTTGCAGTCGCAAAATTACTGGCTAAATGGCATCTGGACGCCAATGCCTTAATGGCGGCTTTGTTGCACGATGTCGTCGAAGACACCCCTGCGACCAAACAAGAAGTCGGCGATTTATTCGGTAAGCCGGTAGCGGAACTCGTCGACGGTGTTTCCAAGCTCGACCGGATCGAGTTCCAGACCGAGGCTCACGCCCAAGCGGAAAATTTCCGTAAAATGTTGTTGGCGATGGCGCGCGATGTGCGCGTAATTCTGATCAAGCTCGCCGACCGCTTGCACAATATGCGTACGCTAGATTCGATGGTGTCGGAAAAGCGCAAACGCATTGCCAAGGAAACCTTGGAAATTTATGCGCCCATCGCTAATCGTTTAGGGCTGAATAGCGTTTATCAAGAACTCGCCGATCTCAGCTTCCGCTACTTGTATCCCACGCGATATCGCGTATTGGCAAAAGCGGTCAAAACCGCGCGCGGCAATCGACGCGCGCTGGTAGAAAAAGTATTGGAAGCAATTGAACAAAAACTCAAAGATGCTGGCGTCGAAGCGACCGTCACGGGGCGCGAGAAACACCTCAACAGCATTTATCGCAAGATGCTTGGCAAGTCGCTGAATTTTTCCGAAGTGTTCGATATTTATGGCTTCCGGGTGGTGGTACGCGATGTGCCGAACTGTTATTTGGCTTTAGGCGTTTTGCACGGTTTGTATAAACCAATCCCCGGTAAATTCAAAGATTACATCGCCATTCCCAAGGCTAATGGCTATCAATCATTGCATACGACTTTGTTTGGCCCTTATGCCACGCCGCTGGAAGTGCAAATTCGCACCCAAGATATGCACAAAATTGCCGAAGCCGGCGTAGCCTCGCATTGGTTGTATAAAACCGGCGAGGACTCGGCCAACGACGCGCAGCAAAAAACCCATCAATGGCTACAAAGCCTGTTGGAAATCCAGAGCGAGAGCGGGGATGCGATTGAGTTTCTGGAACACATCAAGGTCGATCTGTTTCCGGATGAGGTTTACGTATTCACGCCCAAGGGCATTATTATGTCGTTGCCACGTGGTGCGACGGCTGTGGATTTTGCTTATAACGTGCACACCGATATCGGTAACCGTTGCATCGCGGTCAAAATCAATAGTGAACTGCAACCGCTGCGCACCGAGTTGCGTAATGGCGATCAAGTCGAGATTGTCACCGCGCCGCATGCGCATCCGAATCCCGCTTGGTTGAATTATGTAGTCACCGGCAAAGCGCGCGCGCATATTCGCCATTATCTGAAAACCATGCACTCGCAAGAGGCGGCGGTGCTGGGCGAGCGTTTGCTCACGCAAGCGTTTCGCGCGCTGAAGGTCGATCCGAACACGGTAGAGGCTGAGCGCTGGAATGATTTATTACGGGAAACGAATGCGAAGTCGAAAGAAGAAATTCTCGCTGATATCGGCATGGGTAAGCGCCTGAATCTGGTCGTCGCACGACGCTTATTGACGGCAGGCGAAGCGCTCAGCAACGAGAAAAAACCACTCGGTTCGATTACGATTCGCGGCACTGAAGGCATGGCGGTACAGTTCGCCCAATGCTGCCGACCGATTCCCGGCGACCCGATTCTCGGTATGATCCACAAGGGCAAGGGCTTGATGATTCACACGCACGACTGCCCAGAGATTTCGCAGTTCCGCGCCGATCCGGATAAGTGGATCGATGTGGAATGGGATCCCGAGACCAAAAAACTATTCGAGGTTAATATCAAGTTGATCGTGGCGAATCAGCGCGGCGTCTTGGCGAAAGTAGCCGCGATCATTGCCGATGAAAACGCCAATATCGAAAACGTGCACATGGATGAAGAAGACGGCAGCGCTTACTCGGCCATGAATTTTACTTTGCAAGTGGAACACCGCGATCACTTGGCGCGCGTCATGCGCGGCTTACGCCAGATTCCCGAGGTGGTTAGAATTACGCGCGTAAAAGGCTAAGCTGAAACGTCGCGCAGCTTTACAGAAAGGGCAATTCATGCAAAAACAAATCATTAAAACTGACCAAGCACCCGCTGCCATTGGTACTTATTCGCAAGCTGTCAAAGTGGGCGGCACCGTATATCTCTCCGGTCAAATCGGGCTTGATCCAGCCAGCATGCAAATGGTGGAGGGGATCGAAAATCAAATTCATCGCGTGTTCCAAAATTTGCAGGCGGTGGCTACCGCTGCTGGCGGCAGTCTTGCCGATGTGGTGAAGCTCAATGTGTTCCTCACCGACTTAGGTCATTTTGCCAAGGTCAACGAAATCATGGCGCAATATTTCAACGAGCCTTTTCCGGCGCGTGCGGCAGTCGGTGTGGCGTCATTGCCGCGTGCCGCATTGGTGGAAGCCGATGCGGTCATGGTTATTGTGTGAGGTTGATCATGTTGTAGGGGCGAGGCATGCCTCGCCCGCTGCAATCTAGCGCCATCATGTCAAAAACTTCAAAATCGCCAGCCTCAGTCCTCAGTCCTGAGTCCTCAGTCCTCGAAAGCATCGGCAAACCTA
>JAHECG010000087.1 GCA_024641855.1 Betaproteobacteria bacterium
TTCCTGCATAGCAAGGGTGTGGCCGACGCCGACATCATGGAAGAGTACACGCCCTTCGGTCATAGCGATTACCAAACCATCATCGCCAAGATCAAGAAATTCTCCAGCGAAGGCAAGAAGACCGCGGTGGTCTCCACTATTAACGGCGACTCCAATGTGCCGTTCTACAAAGAGCTGGGCAATGCCGGTTTGAAGGCGACCAGCGTGCCGGTGGTGGCGTTCTCCGTGGGTGAGGAAGAGTTACGTGGTGTCGATACTAAGCCACTGGTAGGACATCTCGCGGCTTGGAATTATTTTGAGTCAATCAAGAATCCAACCAATACCGCCTTCATCAAGATGTACAAGGACTGGGCCGTGAAACAAAAGTTGCCTAAGGCCGAAACCGCAGTGACCAATGATCCGATGGAAGCGACTTACATCGGTATTCACATGTGGAAGCAGGCGGTGGAAAAAGCCAAGAGCACCGATGTGGATAAAGTAATCGCTGCGATGGCCGGTCAGACCTTCAAAGCGCCATCGGGCTTTACTGTGAAGATGGATGAAAAAAACCACCACTTACATAAGCCAGTGTTTATCGGCGAAGTGAAAGCGGACGGTCAATTCAATGTCGTGTGGAAAACGCCGGGACCGGTTAAGGCCGCGCCTTGGAGCCCCTATATTCCGGGCAACGACAAGAAGAAAGGCGAACCGGATAGCAAGTAATTCTGTTGTTTCCCCCACTTCCGAATCCGGGAGTGGGGCTTTTGTGAAATTAAATGAGAAAGCCGTATTTTGAATTTTCGCCGCGCCTATTTTTTGTTGGCATTGCTGTTGCTCTGGGTGAGCCATGCTGCCGCAGCGCTGAATCTTGATGTGGTCAAACAGCTCGCCGCTGATGACTCAGATGAGAAGATCGCCGCGATTAGCAAACTGCTGGCTAGCGGCGACAAGCAGGCGGCCGCAGTATTGCGTGCGATGAATGACGATGCTTTGTTCGTGGCAGGCGAGCAAGTATTTTTTCTACAAGATGAAAAGGCTATCGATGCGGTGACGGGTGCAGTGCTGCCCAGCACGCCGGATCCAGCCGACGCCGTGATCGTGAACAATCGCGTACGCGCTAAATTGGAAAACGCACTGGCCGGATTGAAATTATTGGATACCGATAAAGGCGTGCGACTGACGGCCGCGCGCGAACTGCAATCCAACGTTGGGCCAGGCATGCTGTTAATTTTGGAACAAGCGCTGGCGCAGGAATCCGATCCGCAGATTAAACAGCTTCTGACCTATGCGCATGCACAAGCCAGTTTGCAATCGGAAGACGCCAAAGTGCGCTTGGCGGCTGTGCAAGAATTAGGCAAGAGCGAGAGCACGACGGTTAAATCGATGTTGCTGGCTTTGCTGCAAAAAAATGGTGACAGCTTCGCCGAGCCGGATGCGGCTGTGCGTACAGCGGCGCAGGCCGGGATTAAATCGATTGAGTCGCGCTTGGTATGGAGTGCCAGCATCAACAATATATTCTCCGGGCTGTCGCTGGGCAGCATCCTGCTGCTGGCCGCGCTGGGGCTGGCCATCACCTATGGTGTGATGGGCGTAATCAATATGGCGCACGGCGAATTGCTGATGGTCGGCGCTTACACCACTTATGCCGTGCAAGGTGTATTTCACGCGTATTTTCCAGCGCAAGAAACTTACTACGTGGTGGCAGCAATTCCGGTCGCATTCCTCGTGGCGGCACTGGTGGGCATGGCCTTGGAGCGCTTGGTGATTCGCCATCTGTATGGCCGGCCGCTGGAAACACTGCTCGCCACCTGGGGCATTAGCCTGTGTTTGATCCAAGCTGCGCGCGTGATATTCGGCCCGCAGAATGTCGAAGTATCGAACCCGGAATGGATGTCCGGCGGCGTGGAAGTCTTGGCGAATGTCGTGCTGCCGTGGAATCGCGTTTTCATCATCGGATTCGCCGTGGGTGTATTGGCCTTGGTGTGGTTATTGTTGACGCGCACGCGCTTGGGTTTGTTCGTACGTGCGGTGACGCAGAATCGCGCCATGGCAAGTTGCGTCGGCGTGCATACCGGCCGTACCGACATGCTGGCGTTTGGTTTGGGTGCGGGTATCGCCGGCCTAGGTGGCGTGGCCTTATCGCAGATTTCGAATGTCGGGCCCGACATGGGGCAAGGCTATATCGTCGATTCCTTTATGGTGGTGGTGTTGGGCGGCGTAGGCCAACTCGCCGGCGCAGTCTGGGCGGCGCTGGGCTTGGGCATCATGACCAAGCTGCTTGAAGGTTGGGCCGGCGCGGTGGTGGCCAAGATCGTTGTGCTGGCCATCATCATTCTGTTTATTCAAAAACGCCCGCAAGGCTTATTCGCCCTAAAAGGGCGCTTTGTGGAGAGCTGAGCCATGACCAGTGCCGCGCTCTCGCGTACCCCGTTGTTGTTCCGTATTAGCCAGGCGCTCGGCCGCCGCGCCGGCGTGGCGTTAGGCATCGCCGCTTTCCTTGCCTTTGTGTTGGTGCCGCTGCTGCATCTCGTGGTACCGGCGGGCAACGTGTTTCATTTGTCCGATTACTTCGTCACGCTGATCGGAAAAATTCTGTGTTACGCGCTGGTGGCGGTGGCGGTGGATTTGATCTGGGGCTATGCCGGGATTTTGTCGCTCGGACATGGCTTGTTCTTTGCCTTGGGCGGTTACGTGTTCGGCATGTATCTGATGCGCGGGATCGGCCTCGACGGCAGCTATCACAGCCCGCTACCGGACTTCATGGTGTTCCTGGATTGGAAAGAATTGCCGTGGTTTTGGCATGGCAGCGATTCCTTCATCTGGGCGGTCGTCATGGTGCTGCTGGTACCGGCGTTGATCGCTTTTATTTTCGGTTTCTTCGCATTTCGTTCGCGCATCAAGGGTGTGTACTTTTCTATCATTACCCAGGCACTGACTTTTGCTGCGATGTTGTTGTTCTTCCGCAATGAAACAGGATTCGGTGGCAACAACGGTTTCACCGATTTCAAACGTATCCTGGGCTATTCCATCACAGCGCCAGAAACGCGTGTGACCTTGTTCGCCTTGTCGGCATTGGCCTTGATGTTGACCTTGGTGGGTGCCAACTATTTGATGAAATCAAAATTTGGTCGGGTGCTGGCAGCGATTCGCGATGCCGAATCACGTGTGATGTTTTTAGGCTACAACACGCTCTGGTACAAGCTGTTTGTCTGGACGCTGTCGGCCATGCTATGCGCGATTGCTGGTGCGCTGTATGTGCCGCAGGTTGGCATCATCAATCCCTCGGAAATGAGCCCGGCGAATTCCATCGAAATCGCTATTTGGGTGGCGGTGGGTGGGCGTGGCACTTTGATCGGCCCGGTGATCGGCGCGGGCATCGTGAATCTAGCCAAGAGTTGGTTCACTGTCAGTTTCCCGCAGTATTGGCTGTTCTTTCTCGGCACCTTGTTCATCGTCATCACGCTGTATTTACCGAACGGCGTGGTGGGCTTGTGGAACTCTTTGCGCGCAAGGATGAAATCATGAGCGAGCTCGCACAAGAAAATGGTTTCAGCGGCGAAGGCGAAAATCTCGGCCACGTGGTGAAGCCGGGCGAGTTGGATCTCTCGCACAAAGTTATTCTGTATCTGGACGACATCACCGTCAGTTTCGATGGCTTCAAGGCGCTGAATAAGTTGAGTCTGGAAATAGATGCTGGCGAATTGCGCTGCATCATCGGGCCCAACGGCGCGGGCAAGACCACGATGATGGATGTGATCACCGGTAAAACGCGACCGGACGAAGGAACCGCGTTCTTCGGGCAATCAATCGATCTGACGCGTATGACGGAGCCGGAAATTGCGCATGCCGGCATCGGCCGCAAGTTTCAAAAGCCGACGATTTTCGATCAGCACAGCGTGTTCGAGAATCTTGAGCTAGCGATGAAGGAAGACAAGCGTGTTTGGCGCAGTTTGTTCGTCACGCTGGATAGCGCTGCGGGCGATCGCATCGCCGCCATGCTCGAACGCATCGGCCTCGCCGATCAAGCGGATCGACCTGCGGGACTATTGTCACATGGCCAAAAGCAATGGCTGGAAATCGGCATGCTGCTGATGCAAGAACCCAAGCTGTTGTTGCTCGACGAGCCAGTGGCTGGCATGACCGATGACGAAACCGAGCGCACGGCAGAATTGTTTCTGACATTGGCTGGCGAGCACTCGCTGGTGGTGGTGGAACACGACATGGCTTTTATTCGCCAACTCGGCGGCAAGGTCACGGTGCTGCATGAAGGCAGCGTGCTGGCCGAAGGGCCGCTGGACATGCTGCAAAGCGATCCGCGGGTCATTGAAGTCTACCTAGGACGCTGAGAATGCTGACCGTTGAAAACCTCAACCAATATTACGGCGGCAGTCACATCCTGCGCGATCTGTCTTTTACGGCGGAGTTGGGCAAGGTCACCACCTTGCTCGGTCGCAACGGCGTGGGCAAGACCACGCTGCTCAAATGCCTGATGGGTTTGGTACCGGCAAAATCCGGCCATATCAAATTCGATGCGCACGAGTTGACGCGTCTGCCGCCGTACGAACGTGTACGTAACGGCATCGGCTTTGTGCCGCAAGGGCGCGAGATATTTCCACGTCTGACGGTGGCCGAGAATTTGCAAATGGGCTTAGCGAGCAAGCCGCGCGGCAGCAAATTGCCGGAGCTGATTTTCGAATTGTTCCCGGTGTTGAAAACCATGCTGCATCGGCGTGGCGGCGATTTATCCGGCGGCCAGCAACAGCAGCTCGCCATCGGTCGTGCGTTAGCAATGAGCCCACGCTTGCTGATCCTGGACGAGCCGACCGAAGGTATTCAACCTTCCATCATCAAGGACATCGAGCGCGCCATCCGCACCGTGGCGCAACAAAAGCGCGTGCAAGTGGCGGAAGAAGCCGAAGCTGAGCGCGAGCAAATCAAAGATGCCATTCGTACCGTCGCCGAAACCGGCGAGGTGGCGATTTTGTTGGTGGAACAGTATTACGACTTTGCGCAGTCCTTGGCCGATCAATATCTGCTGATGGAGCGCGGTGAAATCATCAAGCGCGGCGACGGGGCGGATATGGATGCTGATGGCGTGCGTGAGTTGTTGGCGGTATGACCATGCTCATCGAACCGGTCAATCTCCAAGCTTGGCGCGCCGAACTGGCCTTGCGCTTTGCGCGGCGCGCAGCCGCCACGCTGCTGACCGAGCGCCGACACAGCGGCCCGCTACGCGTACAAAAAGCTTTGTATCCCGAAGGTGAAACGGTGTGTCACGCCCTCGTGCTGCACCCACCCTCGGGAATCGTCGGTGGCGATGAATTATCGATTCAGGTCACGTTGGAGCCGCAAGCGCATGCCTTATTGACCACGCCGGGGGCAGGTAAGTGGTATCGCTCCGCTGGTGCGTGGGCCAGCCAGCATTGCCAATTCGAGGTGGCGGCGGATGCCTGTCTGGAGTGGCTGCCGCAAGAGACGATTTTCTTTAATGGTTGTCGTGCCGCCATCAGCAACGAAATTCATTTGGCGCCTGGTGCGCGCTATCTGGGTTGGGATGCCTGGTGTCTCGGGCGGAGTGCTTCGGGTGAGCGTTTCACCCAAGGTGCTGTGCACAATCGCAGTGAAATTTATTTAGGCGATGCCTTGCTGTGGCACGAGCAAGCGCAGCTCAGCGGTGGTTCTCATTTCATGGATTCGCCAGCCGGTCTGGCGGGGCGCAGTGTGTGCGTCACCTTATATGCGGCCGGCGACGATGTCGATCCGGCACTGCTGGCCGCGTGTCGTGCCATCGTACCGCAAGAATCCACCGCGCTATATGGCATCACCTGCTTACCCAAATTGCTGATCGCGCGCTATCTCGGCGACGTGGCCGAAGCGGCGCGCAACTGGTTGTTCGATTTGTGGTGCTTGCTGCGGCCGGTATTCGCCGGTCGCGCGGCAGTCCCCCCGCGAATTTGGAGTACTTAGTTCATGGAACTCACCCCACGCGAAAAAGACAAGCTGCTGATTTTCACGGCGGCGCTGCTTGCCGAGCGCCGCCGCGCACGCGGTTTGAAGCTGAATTACCCGGAAGCGGTGGCATTTATCAGTGCGGCGATTATGGAAGGCGCACGCGATGGTCGCAGTGTGGCCGAGCTCATGAGCACCGGAACCCTGTTACTGACACGTGATGAAGTGATGCAAGGCGTGCCGGAAATGATTCCGGAAATCCAGGTCGAAGCGACTTTCCCCGACGGCACGAAACTCGTCACGGTGCATCAGCCGATTGTATGAGTAAGGAGAAATGCAACCATGATCCCAGGTGAATACGACATCACTGCCGGTGACATTGAGCTCAATGTCGGACGTGCCACCATCACTCTCACTGTGGCCAATACCGGTGATCGGCCGATCCAAGTTGGGTCGCATTATCACTTTTATGAAACCAATGCGGCATTGTCGTTTCCCCGTGAGCAAACGCGCGGCATGCGTTTGAATATCGCGGCGGGTACGGCGGTTCGTTTCGAACCGGGACAAACGCGCACGGTTGAGCTCATTGCCTTGGCGGGCGCGCGCAAAGTGTATGGCTTTGCTGGACAAATCATGGGAGAGCTGGGATGAAAATCTCGCGACTAGCCTATGCGGAAATGTTCGGCCCCACCGTCGGCGATCGGGTGCGGTTGGCCGATACCGAGCTGTGGATCGAAGTCGAAGCCGACTACACCATCTATGGTGAGGAAGTGAAATTCGGCGGCGGCAAGGTGATACGCGACGGCATGGGGCAGAGCCAGCGCATGTCCGCCGAGGTGGCTGATACCGTGATCACCAATGCCTTGATTATCGATCACTGGGGCATTATCAAGGCCGATGTCGGCATCAAGCACGGGCGTATCAGCGCCATCGGCAAGGCCGGCAATCCGGATATCCAACCGGGTGTCACCATCCCAATCGGTGCCGGCACGGAGATCATTGCCGGTGAAGGCATGCTGCTCACCGCCGGCGGCATCGACTCGCACATTCACTTTATTTGTCCGCAGCAAATCGATGAAGCGCTGATGTCGGGCGTGACCACCATGCTCGGCGGCGGCACCGGGCCTGCTACCGGCACCTTTGCCACCACGTGTACGCCGGGGCCTTGGCATATTCATTCCATGCTTAGCGCTGCCGAAGCCTTTCCGATGAATCTGGGTTTTCTCGGCAAGGGCAACGCTTCCTTGCCCGGACCTTTAGGCGAGCAAGTGGTGGCCGGCGCGATTGGTTTGAAGCTGCACGAAGATTGGGGTACTACACCGGCGGCCATCGATAACTGCTTGAACGTCGCCGATGAAATGGATGTGCAAGTCGCGATCCATACCGACACACTGAATGAATCCGGATTTGTTGAAACCACCTTGGCGGCGTTTAAGGATCGCACCATCCACACCTTCCATACCGAAGGCGCGGGCGGCGGTCATGCGCCGGACATCATCAAGGCGGCGGGCTACGCCAATGTGTTACCGTCTTCCACCAATCCGACGCGCCCTTATACCGTCAACACGATCGATGAGCATCTGGATATGTTGATGGTGTGTCATCACCTCGATCCGGCGATTGCTGAGGATGTCGCGTTCGCCGAGTCGCGCATTCGCCGCGAGACCATCGCCGCCGAAGACATTCTGCATGACTTGGGTGCGTTCTCCATGATGTCGTCCGATTCGCAAGCCATGGGACGGGTGGGTGAAGTGATCATCCGCACTTGGCAAACCGCGCACAAGATGAAAACGCAACGTGGCGCGCTGCCGCAAGATTCGGCGCGCAACGATAATTTTCGCGTCAAACGCTATCTTGCCAAATACACCATTAATCCGGCATTGACGCATGGCATCAGCCATCTGGTCGGCTCCATCGAAGTCGGTAAGCTGGCCGATCTGGTGTTGTGGAAGCCGGCGTTTTTTGGCGTGAAACCGTCTTTGATTGTGAAAGGCGGGATGATCGCCGCCGCCGCGATGGGTGACCCGAATGCTTCTATCCCCACCCCACAGCCGGTGCACTATCGGCATATGTTTGGATCTTTTGGGGGTGCATTAAGCACAGCCGTTACGTTTGTTTCGCAAGCCAGTTTATCCAATCCAGCATTGCAAGCCTTGAATCTGAAAAAGCCATTGGAAGCAGTACGTGGTACTCGCAACGTGAGAAAGCAAGACATGGTGCACAACCAAGCATTACCGCACATCGAAGTGGATGCCGAGACGTATGCAGTGCGCGCCGATGGTGAATTGCTGGTGTGCGAGCCCGCAACAGTGCTGCCGCTGGCGCAACGTTACTTCTTATTTTAATCATGCTGATCCTCGAACAACTCGCCCCTGCCGCATCCACCGCAACTGAAAAGTTGCTGTTGAACTTCGATGCGCGTTGCAAGTGTCGTTTGCGCACGCGCACGACTGCTGGCGAAGACGCCGGCTTGTTTGTCGCGCGCGGCAGCGTGTTGCGCAATGGCGACAAATTGCTGGCGCAGGATGGCCGTATCGTTGAAATCGTCGCCGCCCCAGAAGCGCTGATGGCGGTGCGCAGCAATGATCCCTTGTTGTTGGCGCGCGCGGCTTATCACTTGGGCAATCGCCATGTCGCCGTGGAAGTCGGCAATGGTTGGCTGCGTTTCGCTAGTGATCATGTGCTGCGCGACATGGTGCTGGGCCTGGGTTTAAGCGTGTCCGATATTACCGCGCCGTTTTCACCCGAATCTGGCGCCTATGGTCATGGTCACACGCATGGCGGCGAAACCAAACTCAATTCCAAATTACATTTGTATAAGGGCGCGGCATGAAGCCTCAACTTGCCCGCCTGTTACAGCTTGCCAGTCCGACCTTGCCGGTTGGCGCTTATACCTATTCGCAAGGCTTGGAGTGGGCGGTGGAATGCGGCGACGTAAAAGATGAGGCGACTGCACAGCAGTGGATCGGCGATTTGCTGCACTGGACTATGGGTCGTTTCGAAGCGCCGCTGTTGGCGCAAATGATGGCGGCTTGTGCGGCGCAAGATCTGGTGCAATTAAGCCAACTCAATGAACGCTATTTGGCCAGCCGCGAAAGCGCGGAGCTGCGTGCCGAAACGTTGCAAATGGCGTATTCGCTGCTGCGCTTGCTCAAGGAGCTGCAGACCGATGAGGTGTTGGCGAGTCGACTCGATTCGCCTGCGTTTCCAGCGGTGTGGGCCAGTGTGGCGGCGAGTTGGGATATCGACCCTGAGGATGCGTTGAGTGCTTACCTGTGGTCATGGATTGAAAATCAGACCATGGCCGCGCTTAAAACCGTGCCATTAGGGCAAACTGCCGGCCAACGCATTTTATTGGCTTTAGGTCAGCAGATTGCGCACGTCACGCAGCAAGCACGCGCCATGAATGTGGCGGACTACAGTAATTTCGCGCCGGGTTTCGCGATTGCTTGTTGCCGCCACGAAACGCAATACACCCGTTTGTTTCGATCATAGGAGTTAGCATGCTTACGACTACTCAACCTCTTCGCGTCGGCATCGGCGGCCCGGTCGGCTCCGGCAAAACGGCGCTGACCCTGGCGCTGTGCAAGACCTTGCGTGAACGCTACAACATCGCCGTGGTGACCAACGATATTTACACCGAAGAAGACGCGCAGTTTTTGGTGCGCAACGAAGCTTTGGCGCCAGAGCGCATCATCGGTGTCGAAACCGGCGGCTGTCCGCATACCGCTATCCGGGAAGATGCGTCGATCAATCTCGAAGCCGTGGCGCGCCTATCCAATCGCTTTCCGGGGCTGGACATGATCTTCGTCGAGAGCGGTGGCGATAACTTGTCCGCTACGTTTAGCCCTGAATTATCTGATCTCACGCTGTATGTCATCGACGTCGCCGCCGGCGACAAAATTCCGCGCAAAGGTGGACCGGGTATTACCAAATCGGATTTGTTGGTGATCAACAAAATCGACTTAGCACCTATGGTCGGTGCTTCGCTGGAAGTGATGGATCGCGATGCGAGAAAAATGCGCGGCGATCGCCCGTTTGTTTTCAGCAATCTCAAAACCGGACAAGGGCTCGACGCCATTGTGCAGTTCATTCAATCCCAGGGTTTGCTGGAAATGGATCAACCGTTCGCAATTGAGGAGAAATGACATGTTGAAAATTTCAGTAATGCTGTTCGCTTTGTTGGGAAGTTCTGTTGCCAGCGCGCATGGCTTGCATGACGTAAGTTTTATGGATGGATTCAAGCATCCCTTGTTAGGCCTCGATCACTTATTGGCGATGTTGGCCATGGGGGTGAGTGTCGCGGCCTTTCGTACCAAGGGTCGCTGGTTCGCGGCAGGCTTGATGGCGTTGAGTTTGCTAGAGGGTTTAGTCAGCGCGCGTGCAATGCAGATTCCGCTGCCCATTGATCCTTTGTTGGCAGCAACCCTGTTGAGCCTGGGCTTGGTGCTGCTGCGCACGCATGGTTTTTCTGCGCCGCTACGCGTATCGCTGATGGCCTTATTTACCTATCTGCATGGATTTGCACATGGCAGCGAATTGCCCTCGCTAGATGCACTGGTGTCATTTTCGGGCGGCGTCGTGAGCGCAAGTCTGCTGTTGTTCACACTGGGCATCGCTCTAGGTCGGCAGTTTGTACTGCGGCATCCTTGCGCGCAAAAGAGCTTGGGGGGCGTGCTCGGTATTGCAGGGTTGGTTTTTTTCGGCGCTTAACCGGGGTATCGATTTTCGACGGGCCATTAACTTAATGGCGATCTAGTTATGAAGCAGAAAGCATCCAAGAGCAGTGTAGGTCAACCCGATCCTAGTTTGGTTACGTTAACCGGGTTGACGCATGCACCTTCGCTTGAGCAGGGCCCCTTTTATTTGCTACTTTCTATAGGTCGTTGCTCTGCTTTCCATTCGGGATATCCTTCCTCCAGACGCCGTGCGCGAAAACCTTGACTGCGCAATTGCTGAATGGCGTCAATTGAAAACAGGCAGTAGGGGCCGCGGCAATAGGCGATGATTTCTTGATCCTGAGGCAGCGTTGTTAAACTATGCGGCAGCGTTTCGATAGGGATATTGATGGCGCCTGCGATATGACCGGCGCGAAATT